>JAEYNS010000135.1 GCA_023412435.1 Actinomycetes bacterium
GTTACTGCTCCGTGGTGGGCCACCGCCAAATGGGGATGACCTTCGAGGTGGTGGTCGACGATGCACCGGCGACCACGGCACCGACACCCTCCGACGACGACCATGGCACCCACCCCACCGGTGAAGCCCCGGCGCTGACGGGAGTGCTCGACCCCATCCTGCCCCCGCTCACCGACGAGCGCGTGCACCGGCTCACCCTCACCGCCAGGGAACTGGCCCTCGAGGTCGCCCCCGGGGTGTGGCAGCGACGCTGGACCTTCAACGGCACGGCGCCAGGCCCGACGCTGCACGGCAGGGTCGGCGACACCTTCGAGATCACGCTGGTCAACGACGGGTCGATCGGGCACTCGATCGACTTCCACGCCGGCTCGCTGGCCCCCGACGTGCCGATGCGCACCATCGAGCCCGGCGAGAGCCTGGTCTACCGGTTCACCGCGACCATGGCGGGGATCTGGATGTACCACTGCTCGACGATGCCGATGAGCTCCCACATCGCGGCCGGGATGTTCGGCGCCGTGGTGATCGAACCCGACGGGCTGCCCGAAGTGGACAGGTCGTACCTGCTGGTGCAGTCGGAGGTCTACCTCGACCGGCCGGCGTCCGGGCCGGAGCGGGCCACCGAGGTCGACGCGGACGCCGTCAACGCCGAGGCCCCCGACCACGTCGTCTTCAACGGGATCGCGAACGGCTACGACCAGCGGCCGCTGGTCGCGAAGGCGGGTGAGCGCGTCCGGTTCTGGGTGCTGGACGCCGGCCCGAACCGTCCCAGCAGCTTCCACATCGTGGGGGCCCGGTTCGACACCGTCTACGCCGAGGGCGGCTACCTGCTCAGGAACGGCGCCGACGGCTTCGGCTCCACCGGCGGTGGCTCGCAGGTGCTCGGGCTGCTGCCTGCCCAGGGCGGTTTCGTCGAGGCTGTCTTCCCCGAGCCGGGTCGCTACCCGCTGGTCAGCCACCTCATGGTGGACGCCGAGCGGGGCGCGCATGGCTTCGTCGCGGTCACCGACTGACGCACCGGGGAACCGGATCCCTGCGGCAGGGCCGACGTTCGCCGGCCGGGCTCTCCCGAAGACGGCTCCCCGGGGCGGCGGCGGTTCTAGCCTGATCTCGTGATCGAGCTTCCGGAGGCCCGGGTCCTCGCCGGGCAGCTGGCGCAGACCCTCACCGGCAAGGTGGTGGCGTCCGTCGTCGCCGGTCAGTCGCCCCACACGTTCGCCTTCTTCACCGGCGATCCCGCGGGCTACCCCCCGCTCCTGGAAGGACGGACGGTCACCGACGCGGTAGCCCACGGCGGGCTCATCGAGCTCGGGCTCGGCGAGCGCCGGCTGCTCTTCGGCGACGGAGTCAACCTGCGCCACCACCACCCGGGCGCCCAGCTGCCGGTCAAGCACCAGCTGCTGCTCACCCTCGACGACGGCAGCGCCCTCAGCGCCAGCGTCAGCATGTACGGCCAGCTCGCCTGCTTCACCGGCGACTTCGACAACCCCTACTACCGGGCGGCCCGCGGCAGGCCGTCGCCGCTGGGCGACGAGTTCGACGCCGCCCACTTCGACGGGCTGCTGTCGGCCCCCGGCGCCGGCAGGCTGAGCCTCAAGGCCGTGCTCGCCACCGAGCAGCGGATCCCGGGCCTGGGCAACGGCGTGCTGCAGGACATCCTGTGGACGGCCGGGCTCCACCCCCGGCGCACGGTGGCCACCCTCACCCCCGGCGACCGGGGCCGGCTGTTCGAAGCCGTCACCGGCCGGTTGCGCACCATGACCGCGGCGGGCGGACGTGACACCGAGTCGGACCTGTTCGGGGCTCCCGGCGGCTACCCCACGGTGATGAGCCGGCGCCACCTCGGCGAGCCGTGCCCCCGTTGCGGCGGCCGGATCGTCAAGCAGGCCTACCTCGGCGGCGCCGTGTACGTCTGCGAGGGCTGCCAACCACCCTGACGATGGTGTTGGCTGGTGTGTAGCGGCGACGGGCACCGGGTAGTGCTCGGACGAGAACCGCAGTCCGCGAAGGAGAGTGCATGAAGATCACCGACAACGGGCCCGGGCCGAACGTCTTCGACATCGAGAAGGCCACGGTCGAGAACAAGAACTACCGGACGGTGGCCTGGAGCGGGAAGTACCTCCAGGTGACCCTGATGTCCATCCCGCCCGGCGACTCGATCGGGCTGGAGAAGCACCCGGAGACCGACCAGTTCGTCCGGCTCGACGCGGGCAAGGGAGTGGCGAAGATCGGCACGAACAAGGCCAAGCTCGAGACCTTCGAGGTCAGCGACGGCTGGAGCGTGCAGGTTCCGGCCGGCTACTGGCACGACATCGAGAATGTCGGTGACGATCCGATGCAGCTCTACGTGGTCTACGCCCCCGTCCACCACGCGGCGGGCATCGTGCAGAAGACCGCCGAGGAGGCCGACGCCGACGAGGAGTCCGGCAAGGACGAGCCGCCGGAGTGGTCGGTGCAGCCGGCGCCGGACGCCGAGGACCAGAAGGCCTGAGGCCGGTCAGGCACGCTCGGGATCGGCCCCGGTCTCGCTGACCCTGACGGCGATCTCGCGCAGCTTGAGGTTCCGGTTCTGGCTCGCGCGCCGCAACCGGTCGAAGGCGGCAGCCGGCGTGATCCGGTAGCGCTCGACGAGGATGCCCACCGCCTGGCCGATCTGGCGGTGGCTGTCGACGGCCCGCTGCAGGTCGACGGCTCCCTCGGCGGCCTGCTGGGCGGTGACGATCCGGTCGACGGCCATGCCGAAGGCCTGTGCGAACAGGTCGGCGGTGATCATCTCGTCGGTGTCGATCCGGCGCGGACGCGGGAACTGGACCCACACCCGGCAGCCATTGGTGGCGGCCCGCGGCACCAGCAGGAGGCCGGGTCGCGGATTGATCGCGTCCGCGCTCGTGGTGCCCGCCAGCCCGGTTCTGGCGGCGTCGGTCAGCTCGTCCGGGGAGATGCTCCGACCGTCCCTGAACAGGTGGCGGGCGTCGAGGTCGAGTTGGGTGGTGGTCACGCCGTCGAACAGCAACTCGAAGCCGTGCTGGGCGATGCCGAGGACGGTCTCCAGGTCCTGGGCGGCGGCGAGGTCGGCGGCCACGCGACTGGCCGCCGATCGCCGCGCCTGCGCCTCCTTCTGCCGGGTGATGTCCCGGAAGGTGCGCACCACGGCGATCAGCCGGCCCCCGTCGTCGAGGATGCAGGCGTCGGCGCAGGCCACCCACACCGGGCGACGCTGCTGGGTGTAGAAGCGGTACTCCGCCACCGCCCGCGACCCGGACAGGGCGCCTCGCAGGCCGTCCCAGATCGCCGCGCGGGCCTCGGGATCCTCCTCCTCGGTGGGCCACCACGGATACGGGGGGACGATCGGCAGGTCGGCGGCGTCGTAGCCGAACAGGGCGGTGAACGCCTCGTTCACCTCGAGCACGACCCCGGCGGGGTCGATGACGAGAACCGCCTCGTGCAGCGAGGACAGGATCGAGCGCAACCAGTGGGGATCCAGCGGGGGGCTCACCGCCGCGCTGCCAGCCGGTGGGGCATCCCGGTCGGGCGCCTCCGATGTCATCGACCCTCCTCGCAGCATCCGTGAGTCCTGCCGGTTCCGCTCTCGCCGAACATCCTAGAAGCAGGGGCGGTGCTCGCGGCAGGGATCCGATGGTGCAGGTTGGCTGAGGCGGGGTCGCCCCGATTCCGCCGTCGCTGATCGGGAAAGGCTGCCCGACGGAGCACGCGGCGAGCACACTGGGGGTGAGAAGAGGGAGCGACGATGCGCAGACGGCTGGTGCCCGGGGCGGTGGCAGGTCTGCTCATGGTGCTCGGGCTGGTGTCCTGCACCCCACCGTCAGCGCTTCCGAGGCCCTCGGCGGCCCCGCAGCCGGCCATCTCGCCCGGCACCGCCGGCACTGTGGAACTGGGCGACCGGCCGTTCCAGTTGCGCGTGCCGACCGGCTACGACCCGGTGCGACCCACGGCGCTCGTGGTCGCCCTGCACGGCTACACCTCGAACGCCACCGAGGCGCTCGGCTTCTTCGGGCTGGCAGGTCCCGCCGACGAACGCGGCCTGCTGGTGGCGCTCCCCGAAGGCAGCGAGAACGCCCGCGGCGACCAGTTCTGGAACGCCTCCAGCGCCTGCTGCGACTTCGACCGCGGCGGGGTGGACGACGTCGCCTATCTCACCGGTGTGATCGAGGCGGTGCAGCGGAGCTATGCCGTCGACCGCGGCAGGGTGTTCGTCGTCGGGCACTCCAACGGCGGCTTCATGGCGCTGCGGCTGGCCTGTGACAGGGCGGACCGGGTGGCGGCGGTGGCGTCGGTGGCCGGGGCGATGGACCTCGTGCCCGGCTGTGCCCCGTCCCGTCCGATCAGTGTGCTGCAGGTGCACGGCAGCGCCGACCAGACGATCCTGCCGGCGGGCGGCCGGATCAATGGAGTCGGGTACACCTCGGTGGAGGCCACCCTCGAGCTGTGGCGCAACCGCGACGGCTGCCCGGCCACCCCGACCGCGGTGGAGGAGGGAGGGGACGCCGACAGTTCGGTGGCAGGCGACGACCTGGTCCAGACCTCGTGGTCGGACTGCGCCGAGGGGGCCGAGGTTGCGTTGTGGACGATCACGGGCGGCGGCCACGTGCCCGCCCTCACCCCTGAGTTCACCGGCGACCTGCTGGACTGGCTCGACGCGAACGCCAGGGGCTGACCGCTCAACGCAGCGGGACCGGCGGCTCCCCGTTGTCCGCGTCGCGCAGGTCGCGCTGCAGCCAGGCGACGTCGTGCCAGCGGCCGAGCTTCCATCCGACCCGGGAGAAGACCGCGACCTGCCGGAACCCGAACCGCTCGTGGATCGCCAGGCTGGCCGGGTTGGGCAGTGCGATCCCGGCAAAGGCGCGGCGGAACCCGCGCTCGGCCAGCAGCGGAAGCAGGGCCTGGTACAGGGCGCGTCCGGTCCCGTTGCCGCGGGCGCCCGGGGCGACGTAGATGCTGGTCTCGCAGGACCAGGCGTAGGCAGCCCGCTCGGCGAACCGGTGGGCGTAGGCGTACCCGGCAAGCTCGCCGTCGCGCTCAAGGACGAGCCAGGCGTGGCTGGCCGCGTAGTCGGCGATCCGGGCAGCCATCTGGTCGGGCGTCGGCGGTTCGGTCTCGAAGGTGATGGCGGTGTCCCGGACATAGTGCGCGTAGAGCTCTGCGCACGCGGCGGCGTCCGCTGCAGTGGCGGCGCGGACGGCGCCGGTCGGCTCGGTCATGGCGGAATTCTGGAACCACTGCCGGGCCGGTTGCGCCAGCGGGGTGGCAGTGAGACGACCCGCGGCGGGGTCGACCGGAGCCGGCCCGCCGGAACGGGTTGAGCAGGTGCCCGCGGGCCCACCGACGGTGGACGGTTGTGGCCGCCGTCGGCGGGAACCGTCCGGTCAGGCGGGGGTCAGTCGGCGAAGATGTTGTTGCGGACGCCGAACACGTTCTGCGGGTCGACCGCCTGCTTGAGCGCGCGGACGGCGTCCCTGCTCTCGGGCGAGGCGACCCGGTCGACGAAGGCCTTGCGCAGCTTTCCGATGCCGTGGTGGTGCGAGATCGATCCGCCCGCCTCCATGATGGCGGCGCGGATGTTCTTCTCCATCTCGGCGAACTTCCCGTCGCCGTCCTCGACCCCCTGGTGGTAGAGCCCGTGGGTGAAGTAGATGCAGACCCCGGTGTGGTACATCTGCGTCACCCGGGGTGAGGTGAAGGGCTTGCCGGGGAAGCCGAGCCGCGCGTGCTCGGCGTGGGCCACCCGCTTCACGGCCTCGCAGACGTCGTGGATGCGGTTCCACGGCACCGTCGTCTCGTAGGTCTCGCCCACGATGAAGTAGTCGCTGAGCATGTCGCGGATGTAGGCGATCGCGTAGGTGAGCATGTAGCCGCGTTCGCCGTTGGAGGGGCCGCCGGAGACGCCGCCGAACTTCTTCGCGGTCTCCGAGACCACCTTGTACTGGTAGTCGACCTCGGCCTTCGTGCCCTCCAGCACCATCGTGGCGGCGACCATCTCGTGCGGGTCGAAGCCCTTGACCTTGGTCACGAACAGCTTCTCGACCTTGCTGGTGAGGATCTTGGCCCGATCGGTGGGCGCGGGCTTGAGCGCCTGGCCGAGCCGGAACTGGACGTTGTCGACCAGCCGGATGCTGGCGGGCTTGGCGCCGGTCCGGTTCAGCGCGGCCATGAAGGCCACGCCGGTCTTCCAGTCGGAGAAGATCATCGAGCCGTAGCGCTTGGCCTCGGGCAGCCGGTGGACGCGGATCACCGCCTTCGTGACCAGGCCGAGGTTCCCCTCGCTGCCGAACGCCGCCTTGTAGGCCTCGACGCCGGCGGCCTGGCGCGGCGTCCAGTACAGGTTCTCCACCACCCCCGACGGCGTCACGAGGGTGACGTTCTCGACGATGTCCTCGATGTTGCCGTAGCGGTTGCGCTTCATGCCGCTGGCGTTGGTGGCGATCCAGCCGCCGAGGGTGGACAGTTCCATGCTGTCGGGCTCGTGGCCGCAGGTGAGGCCGTACCGCTCCAGCATCTCCTCCAGTCGGCTGCCGAGGACGCCTGCCTGCACGCAGGCGGTGAGATTCTCGGTGTCGACCCACTCGAGGGCGTCCAGCCGCCGCATGTCGACCGAGACGACCATGCGGGTCTCGGACTCGGGGATCTGCAGGGCGTCGGAGACGTTCGTCCCCCCGCCGTACGGGATCAGGCAGACGTCGTGCTCGCGGGCGAGGTTCACCAGGGTGACGCAGTCGTCCTCGGACTCGGGCCAGACGACGGCGTCCACGCAGCGGTGCAGGTTGCCGTAGAGCACCCGGGAGACCTCGTCGGTGGTGGTCTGGCCGTGGCTGTGGACCAGCCGCTCGCCGTCGTCGACGCTGACCTGGTCCGCGCCGAGGGCGGCGTCCAGCGAGGCGAGGAAGCCCTCGTTGCGGTTGACCGGGGTGACGTGGGGGTGCTTCGTCTGCGGCCGGGTCTGGGTGAAGTCGATGTCGACCCCCAGCTCCTGGCGGACGAACGGGATCAGGTAGGGCATCGGGTAGCCGCACAGGTTGTACCGCGAGCCGGTCATGATGACGCACTCGTCCGGCTGGACGACCATCCGGGTGTCGCGGTAGCCCCAGCGGTGGCCCCAGATCGCGGAGTCCAGCTGCGAGGTGTCGCGGTTCAGTGCCTTGTCTGCCATCAGCGGTGCTGCTCCTCAGGGCTGCGGGCCGGTCAAACCCTTCCGGAGCATAGCGAACCGCCTTGCGGGCAGGCAGGGGACCCGTCCCGCTCCGGACAGCCCGCGACAACTCCTGCCAGATGCTGGGGCGGGCTGCCAGACCTGTCGGCCAGGCCTGCTGGGTGGCAGAAGTTTGACGGGACCCGGGCTGCCGGGCCGGAAGAACGCAAGGCGCCGGTTGCCGCAAGCGGCCCGGGCCGGGCGCGGGGGAGTGTAGGTTCTTCGCAGCGGCGCGCGCCCGCTCACCACTACCGGCGGACCAGGCGGAGGAGATCCATGAGTATCGGGATCTCGGCCGGTCAGGTCGCGATCATGTTCCTGCTGATGGCCCTGGGCTGGATGGCGTACCGGTTGAAGTGGATCGGCGACGACGCGGTCAAGGGGATGACCAAGCTGCTGTTGTTCATCGTCACGCCCGCCGTCATCGTCCAGGCCTTCGTGCGTCCCTTCGACCCGGCGCGGCTGCAGACGATCGGGCTGGTCTTCGCCCTCGACGTGGCGGTCTTCGCGCTGGTGATAGGCCTGTCGGCGGTGGTGTTCAGCAAGCGCCTCGTCCCCGACCCGGGTCGCCGAACCGCGCTCCGCTTCGGCACCACCTACTCCAACTGCGGGTTCCTGGGGATCCCGCTCGCCCAGGCGCTGCTGGGCGACGACGGCGTGTTCTACGCGGTGGCCTTCGTGGTCACCTTCCACGTCTTCGTCTGGACGCACGGGGACGGGCTGTTCGGCAGCAGGCGGGCCGGTGCCCGGCAGAGCCGGCTGGTCGAACTGCTGCTCAACCCCAACCTCATCGCGACCGCGATCGGGCTGGTGTTCTTCCTGCTGTCCTGGCGGCTGCCGGACCTGTTGGGGCAGGCCGCCGGTTACGTCGCGGCGATGAACACCCCGCTGAGCATGATCGTGGTCGGCGCCAACCTGGCCGCGATCGGGGTGCGGTCGGTGTTCCGCGACGGGTTCGCCTGGGTGGGCACGCTGGCCCGCAACCTCGTCGTCCCCGCGATCTTCGTGGGCCTGTTCGCCTTCCTGCCGCTGGAGCCGGTGGCGAAGATGGCGACGCTGGTGGCGGTGTCGGCGCCGGTGGCGGCGTTCCTGGTGATGTTCAGCATCCTCCACGAACGCGACACCAGCTTCCCGACCCGGCTGCTCACCTTGTCGACGCTCTCGGCGATCGTGACGATGCCGGCCGTCTTGTGGCTGGCCTCGGTCGTGTGGTGACTCACGGGACGAGGTGCCCCGCCGCCCGGTAGAGCTCGTACCACTCCTGGCGGGTCAGGACGATGTCCGAGCCGGCGGCCGCCGCCCGCACCCGGTCCGGGTTGGTGGTGCCGAGCACCACCTGCAGCTGCGCAGGGTGCCGGGTGAGCCAGGCGGTCGCGATGCCCTCCGCAGTGACGCCGTACTGACCGGCCAGCCGGTCGATCACCGCGTTGAGTTCGGCGTACCCGGGGTTGCCGAGGAAGGGACCGGTGAAGAAGCCGGCCTGGTAGGGCGACCAGGCCTGCACCGTGATGTCGTGGAGCCGGCAGTAGTCGAGGGTGCCGAGGGTGCGGTCCACCGACTGGTCGGCGGCGCCCATGTTCATCGCCATCCCCTGGGTGATCAGCGGCGCGTGGGTGATCGACAGTTGCAGCTGGTTGGCGACAAGCGGCCGGGTCACCCAGCGCCGCAGCAACTCGATCTGCGCGGGGGTGTGGTTGGAGACGCCGAAGTGCAGCACCTTGCCCGACGCCGCCAGGTGGTCGATGGCCCGGGCGACCTCCTCGGGCTCGACCAGGGCGTCGGGGCGGTGCAGCAACAGGATGTCGACGTAGTCGGTACCGAGCGCGGCCAGCGATCCCTCCACGGCCTCGATGAGGTGGTCGTAGGAGAAGTCGAAGTAGGGCCCGTCCTTGACGATCCCCGCCTTGGTCTGCAGCACCAGCCCGGCGCGCTGGGACGGGGTCAGCCGCAGCGCCTCGGCGAACCTGCGCTCGCAGCCGTGCGCCGGCGCGGAGCCGTAGATGTCGGCGTGGTCGAAGAAGGTGATGCCGGAGTCGAGGGCGGCCTCGACCAGCGCCCGGATCTCGGCATCGGTCTTGTCCTGGATCCGCATCATGCCGGCCACGACGGCGGGGACGGTGAGGCCGGTGCCCGGCAGGGGGAAGGTCTTCATGAGCCCAACCTAGCTGGCTAGGGTGAGGCGATGGACGTCGCCACCCTCGTGGCCTGGCGGATGCACAACCAGCTGCTGTGGGGCCCGCCGCCCGGTTCGGCCGCCGGGGTGCTGGCCCGGTTCGCTGCGAGCCAGGGCCAGGACCTCACCCCTTCGGCGTGGGCCCTGGCCCAGCGGGCCGGGTTCCTGACCGAGGCCGCGGTCCGCGCCGAGTGCGACGCCGGCGCGATCCTGCGCACCCACCTGCTGCGGCCCACCTGGCACTTCGTGGCCGCCGCAGACCTGCGCTGGCTGCTCACTGCCACGGCGCCGCGGGTGCATCGCCTGAACACGCCGATCTACCGTCGGTGGGGGCTCGAGGGGCGGGCCCTGCTGACCGTCCGGCGGGTGCTCGAGGACGAACTCGCCGACGGACGCCACCGCACCCGCACCGAGCTCGGGGCGGCGCTGGCCAGGGCCGGCCTGCCGCTCACCGGGCAGGGCCTTGCCTACGCGGTGATGTGGGCAGAGCTCGAAGCGATCGTCTGCAGCGGCCGGCAGCGCGGCAGGCAGCAGACCTACGCCCTGGTCGACGAGCGGGCGCCGGTCCGCGACGACCGGCCACGGGAGCAGGCCCTGACCGAACTCGCGGCCCGCTACTACGCCGCACACGGCCCGGCCTCCGTCCGGGACCTGGCGAGTTGGGCCAGCCTGACGCTGACCGAGGCGCGCAGGGCGACGGAGGCCGCGGGGGTGACGAGCCTCGAGTTGGACGGCGTCACGTACTGGCACGAGCCGGGCGAGCCG
>JAEYNS010000181.1 GCA_023412435.1 Actinomycetes bacterium
GGTCGGCGTCGGAGTGGGCGTCGGCGTGGCGGTGGCGGTGGCGCGCGCCTCGCGCTGCGCTATGCACTCCTTGGCCTTGATCCGCAGCGTGGCGAGAATGCCGCGGGCCGAGCCGAGGGACTCCGCCCTGATGGTGGCCCGCACCTGCTCCTGGTAGTAGGGGGGAAGGTCGTCCAGCCGGGTCGCGTCGGTCTCGACCAGGGTGGACAGCGGCAGGTTGAGCACCGGTTCGGGGACGCCCTGGAAGATGGCGACGGTGGCGTCGTTGGGGCCCACGAAGAACTGCCGTTGGGTGTAGGAGTACCACAGCCCGAGCCCGCCCCCGATCAGGCCGAGGGTGATCACCGCGGCGATCGTCACCCGCAGCCAGGTGCTCACCCGGCCCCGGGTGGTCGGCGCGTAGCGGGCCCGCTCCCTGGCCAGCAGCGGGTCCTCGGCGAGGGCCGCCTCGGCCAGCGTGGGCAACTGCATGGTGGTGACGTCGAAGGGCGCGTCCAGGTCGAGCGAGGCGGCGGAGCCGAGCACCTGGGTGGCTGTCGTGCCCTCGCCGTCGACGATGTCGGCGAGGATGATCGTGATGTTGTCCTGGCCGCCGGTGTCGTGGGCGATCGCGATCAGCCGCTCCATCACCTCGTCGAGCTCGCCGTCCATGGCGGCCTCGATGGTGGCGTCGGTGACCATGCCGCACAGCCCGTCGGAGCAGATCAGCAGCCGGTCGCCGGCGGCGGCCTCGGCGAGCTCGAGGTCGGGCACGTGGTGGGGCTGGCCGTTCACCACCCGCAGGATCAGCGAGCGGTGCGGGTGCTCGAGCGCCTCCGCCTCGGTGATCCTGCCCTCGTCGACAAGGGTCTGCACCCAGGAGTGGTCGCGGGTCAGCCGGGTGAGCGCCCCGTCGCGGTAGCGGTAGGCCCGGGAGTCGCCGATGTTGGCCACCCCCAGGCGGGTGCCGTCGAACATCGCCCCGCACACCGTGGAGCCCATCCCGTCCAGGGCGGGGTCGGAGGTGACCAGCGCGGCGATCTGCTCCGAGGCGGTGGTGATGGCGTCCTCGAAGGCGGTCAGCATGTCCTCGCCGACGTGGCTGCCGTCGACCTGGCGGAGTTCCTTGATGGCCACCGCGGAGGCGAGGTCGCCGGCGGCGGCGCCGCCCATCCCGTCGGCGACGACCAGCATGGTCGGCGAGACGTAGGCGGAGTCCTGGTTGTTCTTGCGGACCAGGCCGACCTCGGAGTGGGCGACGTAGCGCAGTGCCAACGTCATCTCACTTCTCCAGCACCATCAGGGTCCGGCCGATCCGGACGGTGTCGGAGGGGCCGACCGGGGTGGCGGTGGAGATCCGCTGGTTGTTGACGAAGGAGCCGTTGGTGGAGCCGAGGTCCTCCAGCTGGTAGCCGGCGGCGCCGAGGCTGATCCGGGCGTGCCGGGTGGAGACGTAGTCGTCGTCCAGCAGCAGCTGGCAGTCGGAGGCGCGTCCGATCAGGATCGGCTGGCCCAGCGGCAGGGTGAGCCCCGCCTGTGGCCCGTGGGTGACCTTCAGCGTCTTGGGCAGCTTGCGCTCGGCCCGCTTGCTCAGCTTGGGGACGGGGTCGCCGGCGGCCATCGCGCCGGCTGCCGCGAGCTCGGCGGGGCTCAGCCTGCGGCCCAGCAGGTCGGTGCGCACCACGTTGGCGACGAACAGGATGAACAGCCACAGCGCCGCCAGGAACCCGAGCTTCAGGCCCAGCACTACCAGTTCAGACATCAGCCACGGGAGAGGTGATGGCCAGGCGGGTGGAGCCGATCTCGATCCGGCTGCCGACGGCCAGCGCGGCGTGCCGCACCCGCTGGCCGTCCACCACGATGCCGTTGGTGGAGCCGAGGTCGTCGATCACGAGCTGCTGCTGCGGGCCGGTGCCGCTGACCACGATCCGGGCGTGGACCCGCGAGACGCCGGGGTCGTTGATCCGCAGGTCGGCGTCGGTGCCGCGTCCGATCGTCAGTCCGGGCGGGTTGAGCGGGTGCCGGACGCCGTTCACCTCGACCACCAGCGCGGCGTGGCGGATCTCGGACGGGGTGGCCGGTTCGGCGTCCACCCCTGCGACGGCCGCCGACGTGACGGTGAACCTGCCGACCGGCAGGGACTCGTCGAGCAGGTACTCGATGGTGACGGGGCCGTTGAAGATGTAGCCGTGCTCGGTGGCGTAGCTGCGCAGCTGGGGGACGATCTCGGAGTTGAGCGTCTTGGAGTACGGGGTGAGCCGGTCGTAGTCGTGGGTCGACAGCGCGATCCGGAAGTCGTTCGGCACCAGCTTGCGGGCGCGGTCGAGCAGCTTCGCCTCGCGGTCGAGTTCGCGCTGCAGCCGGGCGGTGATCTCGACGGGCTGGACGTCGCCCTTGAAGGCGCGCGCGAAGGCGCCGCTGACGGCGTTCTCGAGCTTGCGCTCGACGCGGTCGAACACGCCCATGCGCCCCTCCTCGATTCCCGTTGTCGGGTTCCAGCCTATCGAGCCGACTCCAGAGGCCCAGCGTAGTGGGCTGTGGCGGGGCGGGTGGTCAGTCGATCCGCTCCAGCAGGGCGCACGGCCAGTCGCCGAGGTCCTCGGCGAACCGGAAGTCCCCGGTGAGGTCGGCGCCGGTCAGCAGGTTGCGCCAGGTTCCGGCCGGGAGGCTGAGGCTGTCGGACGGTTGCCAGCCGCCGGAGTCGCGGCGTGCCCGGGGCAGCCGGGTCGCGATCGTGACGGCGACCGGGTCGGCGCCGCGGGCGAAGCCCCAGCCGTGGCCGGTGCTGCTGGCCAGGGGACGGTAGGCGGCGCGCTCGCCGACGAAGGCGTCGGGGTGTCGCTGCCGCAGGGCGAGCGCGGTGGTGGTGACGAGCAGCTTGCGGCGTTCGAGGCTGTCGGGGTGGTCGGGCCGCAGGCCCTCGGCGAGGTGGGCGGCGAGATCGTCGAAGTCGACCTGGCGGCGGTTGTCGGGGTCGGTGACGCTGAGCCGGACGGTCTCCTGGCCCTGGTAGGTGTCGGCGACGCCGAGCGCGGTGAGCTGCACCAGCTTGGTGGACAGCGTGTTGGTGGCTACCGACTCGGCGACCTGTTCGACCCAGGCGTCGAACCGCTCCCGCACCGCCGGCTCGGCGAGGATCCGTCCGACCGCCTCGGTGGTCTGCTGCTCGGCGGCGCCGTCGGGGGAGACCCAGGAGGTCCACAGCTTCTGCTCGCGTCCGGCCTTGACCAGGTAGGCGGCGAGCCGGTCGGCCGCCAGCGGGCCGGTCGAGCCCCAGGTGCCGGCCAGGGTCTGCCACCAGATGGTGCGCATCCGGGGCGGCAGGTCGGCGGCGAGCCCGTCGAGGCTGGTGACGAGGTTCGTCCACTCGGCGGGGTACTCGCTGATCGCAGCGATCCGGGCCCGGACGTCCTCGCTCCGCTTGGAGTCGTGGGTCGAGCCGAGCGTCATCGTGGCCGGCCAGCCGGCGTTGACCCGTCCCAGCCAGTCGTGCAGCGGGTCGGGCGTGAGGCCGAACCGGGACGGGTCGGCGCCGACGTCGCACAGCGTCAGCAGCTGCGTCCAGCGGTAGAAGGCGGTGTCCTCGACCCCCTTGGCGACCAGCGCGCCGGTGACCTGCTGGAACCGGATCACGAACTCGCCGGCGGCCTGCGGGTCTTCTCCCGGGGTTGTGCCGGCGGCGAGCCCGTGGAGCTGGTGGACGGCGGCGGCGAGGTGTCCGGGCAGCTCGGCGGCGGCCCGGGTGGCGGCGTCGGCGAGCACCGCGGCGTCCTCGCCCTCGGCTCGTCCGTCCGGCCGGACGTAGGCCCGGTACCGGTCGAGTGCGACCAGGAACTCGCGGGTCGCCGCATCCAGGTCGGGCTCAGGCACGTCGGGCAGGCAGCGCGCGGCCAGGCGCACCAGCCGGTCGACGTCGCTGGCCAGGGAGGTGCCGGCCAGGAACCGCTTCGCCTCGTGGGCCACCTCGGCCCAGGTCGCCGGCGCGGACTGGTCGGTGCGGTGGGCGAGCGCGGCGAGTCGGCCGGCGGCGTCCGGATTGAGCTGGACGGCGTCGAGCCGCCAGGACGC
>JAEYNS010000235.1 GCA_023412435.1 Actinomycetes bacterium
CGCCTGCCCTGGCTGCTGGTGCCGGTAGCGGTGGTGGCGGCGTACCTGCTGTACCTGTACGGCGAGACCGGGTCATGGACCGCCTGGTTCGACGCCCAGCGGACAGGCTGGACCCGCGACTTCACCTGGCCCTGGGAGGCGCTGCAGCGCACCCTCGACGCCACCGACCCGGCCGCCTACCCCGGTCATCCCGACTGGCCATGGGTGTTCCGGTTCGAGATCGTCTCGATGGCGGTGGGGGTTCTGGTGACCAGCTACTGCCTGGTCCGCCGGCGGTGGGCCGAGGCAGCCTTCGTCGGCGTCCAGGTAGCCGCCTTCTCGGTGTCGGAGTGGTTCATCAGCGTCAACCGCGCCGTCCTGCTGTGGTTCCCGCTGTGGATCCTGGCCGGCCGGCTGCTGGAGGGCCGCCACCCGACCGGGGCGGTGCGACGGGTGGTGGTCGCGGCGGTGGTGGTCCTCGCCGTGTGGGTGCAGTCGTTGTGGGCCATGCTCTTCCTCACCGGGAAGTGGGCCAGCTGAGCGGTGTCGGCGGGGAAGCCTAGGATCACGCCATGCCAGCCCCGATCGACCACCTGGCCGCCCTGCACGAGTACCAGGACGCCTTCCTCGCCGCGATCCCGAGCGCCGACCCCGCCACCCCTGTGCCGTGGTGCGGGCGCTGGAAGGTCAAGGACCTGGTGATCCACCTCGCGAGGATCCACCACTGGGCCGCGGGCCAGGCCCGCCGTCGCGCGGCGGTCCCCCTCGGCAAGGGGCCGTTCGACCTGGCCGGGTTGTACGCCGACTGCGCCGCGGAACTCCGGGCTACCCTCGCCGAGCTCGACCCCGACGCCAGGGCCTGGACCCTGCTGGACGACGGCGTCCCGCGCGCCGAGCAGACCGGGACCGTCAGGTTCTGGCACCGCCGCCAGGCTCTGGAGACCCTCGTCCACACCTGGGACCTGCGCACCGCGATCGGGCAGGGTTTCAACCCGGGCCCTGCGGCCTGGCTCGACTGCCTCGACGAGGTGGTCTCGGTGATGCACCCGCGCCAGGTCAGGCTCGGCCGGATCGAGCCGCCGGGTGCGGCCGTCCGGTTCGCGCCGCTGGAGGGTGAGCCCGCCGTGCTGCACGGTGCCGCGCAGGGCGCCACCGCTGTCACGGTCGCGGGCCCGGCGATCAGCCTCGCGCTGCTGGCCTGGGGACGGACCACCCCGGACGACGCTGCGATCACCGTCACCGGCGACCGGGCGGCCCTGGACGCTGTGCTGGCCGCAGGCCTGACCCCCTGACCTGCGGAGGGTCAGTAGCCGACCGCGCGCTGGGTCTCCCGGATCGCCGCCGCCGACTTGTGGAGCAGGCTGATCTCGAGGGCGTCCATCGGGAACTCGTAGACCCGCCCGACGCCCTCGCGGCTGATCAGGCTCGGCACCGACATCGCGACCCCCGAGATGCCGCGGTAGTCGTCCAGCACCGAGGAGACCGGCAGGATGATCCGCTGGTCGCCCAGCAGCGCCTCCACCAGGCTCGCACCGGCCAGGCCGATCGCGTAGTTGGTGGCTCCCTTGCCCTCGATGATCTCGTAGGCGGCGTGGACGGTGTCGTGGGCGATCGCCGCCAGCACCTCCTCGGTGAAGACGCGGTCGCCGTTGGCGTCGCGCCACTCCCGGATCGGGATCTGCGCAATCGTGGCGCTGGACCAGATCGGGAACTCGGTATCGCCGTGCTCGCCGACCATGATGGCGTGGACGTTCTTCTGCGCCACCCGGGCGCGTTGGGCGATCGCCCAGCGCAGGCGCGAGGTGTCGAGGATCGTCCCGGTGGAGATCACCCGCGAGGTCGGCAGCCCACTGACCCGCTGCGCCACCACCGTCAGGACGTCGCACGGGTTGGTCACCAGCACGAGGATGGCGTCGGGCGCCACGTCCATCAGCCTGGGCACCATGTCGGCGAGGATCTTCGCGTTGACCCCGGCGAGATCGAGCCGGGTCTGGCCCGGTCGCTGGCGGGCGCCGGCGGTGATGATGATGACGTTGGAGTCGCGGGCCACCTCGATGTCCGCGCCGCCCTCCATCACAGAGGTAGGGGTGAACTGGGTGCCGTGGGCGAGGTCCTTGACCTCCGCGTCGACCTTCTTGGCGTCGATGTCGTACAGCGCGATCCGCCGGGCCGAGCCGCGGATCAGCGAGGCGTAGGCGATCGACGAGCCGACCGATCCCGCGCCGACGACGGTGAGCTTCGAGGTTTTGGCGAGGGCTTCTGCGGGCGGGTTGGTGGTCATGGCCCGAGCCTAGCGAGGCGGCCGCTGCAGCGTCAGGGCTGTGGCGTGGGGAAGTGCACCAGTTCCCTGATCACCTCGGCCAGGCGGGCGGCCCACTCCGGGCCTGCCGGATCGCGGTCGCTGAGCAGGTCCCGCACGGCCAGCGCCTCGTAGTAGGCGTTCAGCAGCACCACCAACTGCTCGGCGGGAATCGCGAGGGTGGCCCCCTTCCGGGCCACCACGGCGTCGATCGTAGCGATCAGCAGCGAGTCGAGACTGGCCTCGACCGCCCGCAGCGCGTCCCTGGTGGCGGGGGTGCGCAGCGCGTACAGCCGCATCTCGCTGCGCGCCACCAGCCACTCGGCGTCGATCGGGTGGCTGGCCTGGAAGACCGCCATGGCCTGCCGGATGACGTCGTCGATCGAGCCCTGGGCCATCGGTTCGTCGGGGACGGAGCGCACCGCCTCGTCCGCTGCCTTGAGGATCTCGCGGCCCTTGCGCTCCACGACGGCGATCATCAGCTCGTCGCGGGACTGGAAGTTGGAGTAGAACGCCCCCCGGGTGAACCCGGCCCGCTCGCAGATCTCTTCCACGCTCGCTGCCAGCACACCCTTCTCGGCGAACAGCGCGATCGCGGCGTCCATCACCCGGTCACGGGTATGGGCACGGCGGGTGCTCACCGGCTGGGCGGTCATGGTCCTCCTGACAGATCGCTGGCACCAGCGTATTGGATTCGGGTCGAGAGCGGATACAGTTATGTATCGGATACGGCGCTGTATCCCGTCGCCACCCGCAGCATCCACCGATGGAGAACCAGTGTCCGCCTTCCTCTACCGCCTGGGTCGGGCCTGCTATCGCTTGCGCGGCCGCGTCCTCGCCGGCTGGCTTGCCGTTCTCGCGTTGTTCGGGGTGCTCGCCCTCACCGTCGGGGGCAGCTACGACGACGCGTTCACGATCCCCGGGTCCAGCTCTCAGCAGGCGATGGAAATGCTCGCGGTGACCTTCCCCGAGGCTGCGGACGCGTCCGCCACGATCGTGGTGGGCGCCCCCGAGGGGACCCGGGTCGACTCGCCGGCCAACCGGAAGGCGATCGAGCTGTACCTGACCGACCTGGAATCCGAGCTGCCCTTTGTGAAGGGGGTCCAGACCCCGTTCCACGAGTACATCGACGGCCTGGTCAGCGACGACGGCAGCCATGCCCTGCTCCGGGTCCGGGTCGAGGGCACGATTTCGACCTTCACCGACGCCCAGCGCGAGGAACTCGTCGAGGCCGCCCAGGTGCTCACCACCTCGCTGCCCGGCTCCACGGTGGACGTCGGGGGCGACGTGTTCTCCATCCACCTGCCCGAGCTCAGCATGGTCGAGGGCCTCGGCGTCGTGGTGGCGATCGTGGTGCTGGTGGTGGTCCTCGGCGGCTTCCTGGCGGCGATGATGCCGATCGGCACCGCGCTGACCGGCGTCGGGCTGGGCGCCAGCCTCGTCCTGATCGCGGCCGGCATCATCCCCGTCACCTCGACCACGATCCTGCTGGTGCTGATGCTCTGCCTCGCGGTCGGCATCGACTACGCCCTGTTCATCATCTCCCGCCACCGCGACCAGCTCGCCACCGGGATGGACGTCGAGGAGTCTGCCGCCCGTGCGGTCGCCACCGCAGGCTCGGCCGTGGTGTTCGCGGGACTCACGGTGATCATCGCGCTGGTCGGCCTGAGCCTCGCCGGCCTGCCGTTCCTCAGCGTGATGGGCATCTTCACCGCTGTCGGCGTCGCCTTCGAGGTGCTGCTGGCGCTCACCCTGCTGCCGGCGTTCATGGGCTTCGCCGGCGAGCGGCTGCGTCCCAAGACCCGCACCGCCAAGACCGTGCGCGAGCCCGGCCGCGCCTCGCGCTGGTGGGTGGGGGTTATCACCAAATGGCCGCTGGTCACCGTGCTGGTGGTGGTCGTGGGGATGGGGGCGCTGGCCTACCCTGCGCTCGGCCTGCAGATGGCGCTGCCGAACTCCGGCCGGGCGGTGCCCGGTGAACCTGACCGGATCGCCTTCGACCTGACCACCAGAGAGTTCGGGGTCGGCTTCAACGGCCCGCTGGTGATCACCGGCTCCATCGTCGAGTCGGACGACCCGGTCGCGATCCTTGACGGCATCCGTGCCGACGTGGAGGCGATGGACGGGGTGGAGATGGTGGCGGCCGCCGTCCCGAACGCCAACGCCGACACCGCCATGATCCAGGTCATCCCCACCACCGGCCCGGACGATCCGGCTACCGACGTGCTGGTCGACCGGTTGCGCGGCGAGCACCAGCACTGGTTGGACCAGTACGGCATCGACACCGCGGTCACCGGCCTGACCGCCGCCCAGATCGATGTGAGTCACCGGTTGCGGGAAGCGCTGCTGCCGTTCGGCATCTTCGTCGTCGGGCTCTCGCTGGTGCTGCTGATGATGGCCTTCCGGTCGGTGTGGGTTCCGGTGAAGGCCGCGCTGGGCTACCTGCTGAGCGTCTGCGCCGCCTTCGGCGCGGTGACTCTGGTGTTCAACCAGGGCATCGGCGGCTGGCTGATCAACCTGCCCGAGCCGGGCCCGGTGATCAGCTTCCTGCCGATCATCCTGATGGGCATCCTGTTCGGTCTCGCGATGGACTACGAGGTCTTCCTCACCTCCCGGATGCGTGAGGAGTACGTCCACGGCAACACGCGGTGGATCGAGGACGGCTTCGTCCACTCCGCCAAGGTGGTGATCGGCGCCGCGCTGATCATGTTCTCGGTCTTCATCTTCTTCGTTCCCACCGGCATCGGCGTGATCAAGCCGATTGCCCTCGGCCTCGCGCTGGGGGTGGCCTTCGACGCCTTCCTGGTCCGCATGACGCTGGGTCCCGCGGTGATGAAGCTGATGGGGGACAAGGCCTGGTGGCTGCCGGCCTGGCTGGACAAGCGGCTGCCGGTGCTGGACGTCGAGGGCGAGGCGCTGGCCCACCAGACCCGGCTCGCCGACTGGCCCGCCCCCGGCGACACCGCGGCCATCCACGCCGAGGGGCTGACCGCGCTGGCCGAGGGGCACGCCCTGTTCCGTGACATCGCGGTGCGGGTCGAGCGCGGAGAGGTGCTCGTCGTCGAGGGCGAGCACGTCAGCCGACTGGCGCTGATGTACGGGTTGTCCGGACGCGCCGTGTTCACCGCAGGAGAGGCCAAGGTGCTCGGCCGGGTGCTGCCGGAGGAGGGCTCGGTGGTCCGGACGAGGACGCCCGTGCTGCTCGACACCACCGCCGACGTCGCGGCCGAACTCGACCTGGCCGCCGGCGGGATCGTGTTCGTCCCGGCCGCCGACGAGCTGCCCGACGCCCACGAGGCGACCCTGCGCGCCGCCCTCGGTGGCCCGCCCGACCCCGACCAGCCCACCACCTGGGTGCTCGGCACCATGCCCGGCACCGACCCGTCCGTCCTGGTGCCGGGCGAGTACCGCGTGCTGCGCCTTCCGTCCCACCTCGCCCACGCTGCTGGAGCCACCCGATGAGCATCGATCGCATCAACGCCACACCCACCCGCTGGACCACCCTGCTCGGACTCATCCTTGTGCCCGTGCTGGTCGCGGGCGGCCTGCTGTGGGCGAACTGGAACGACGACGAGCGGCTGCGCACCGTCGAGGCGGCGATCGTCAACCTGGACGAGCCGGTCACCATCGAGGGGGAGTACATCCCGCTCGGACGCCAGCTGACGGCTGCCCTCGTCGACTCCGACAGGGTGCGGAACCTGCACTGGGAACTCGCCTCCGAGGCCGACGCCCGGCAGGGACTGGCCACCGGCGACTACGCGGCGATGGTGACGATTCCGCCGGAGTTCTCGGCCGCGGCGACGTCCTACGCCGGGGAGGCCTCGGAGGCGAGCCGGGCGACGATCGGCATCGAGACCTCCCCCGTGGCAGGGATCGCCGATGCCACCCTCGGCAAGGTGGTGGCCCAGGAGGCGGCACGGGTGCTCAACGAGACCCTCACCTCCACCTACCTCGAACAGATCTACCTGGGCTTCAACGACATGGGCGAGCAGTTCGTCACGATCGCTGACGGCGCAGCCGAACTCGCCGACGGCGCGGGGGACCTCGCCGACGGACTCGGCGAGGCGGCCGATGGCGCCGGACAGCTCGCCGACGGGACCTCGGAGCTGGCCGGGGGACTGCGGACCATGGCCGACGAGACTGCCTCCCTGCCCAGGCAGACCCGGACCCTGGCGGACGGCGTCGCCACCTACGTGGGGGGCGTGAACGACCTCGTCGACCAGACCATCGACACGGTGGGTCAGCAGGGCGAACTGGTGGCAGGGGTCGGCCAGTTGTCGCAGGGCGCCGCGGGCGTGGCCGGCGGGATCGCTGCCTACCGCGACGCGATGGGCGGTCTGGGCAGCAACACCGAGTTGCTCGCCGGCGCGCAGGCTGCGGCCGACGCGCAGGCGCAGACGACGCAGGTGCAGTCGGGCCTCGCGAGCGCTGCGAACCGGGCGGCCACCGAAGCCCTGGGCCCCGCGCAGTCGGCAGCACCGCAGGCTGCGCCGTGCCCCGACGAGATCGAGGACCTCGGTGGGTGCGCCTTCTTCGAAGCCGGGCGCACCGCGGGCGTGGTCGTCGGCGTGAACGCCGGCACCCCGGCCGGCGCCCAGGCCGGGCTCCAGGTAGGGCTCGGGGTGGGGGTTCCGGTCGGTGTCGGCGCGGCCGCGCAGGCTGCCGCCGGCGGCGTCACCCAGATCGATCCGGACACCGGGCAGTCCCTGCTGTCGGGAGCCGAGCTCCTGGCCGGCGGGCTGGCCGACCTGCACGACCAGCTCGAGGGTGCCGCCGAGGACGCAGCCGGCGCGGTGGGGAAGCTGGAGCAGCTGAAGAGTGGCGGCACGAAGCGCGCCAAGGGCACCGACCAGCTCGCCGACGGCATCCCGCAGCTGGCCGACGGGATCGCGCAGGCGGCCGACGGGGCCACCACCCTGGCCGACGGCACGGCCGAGTTCTCCGACGGGATCTCCGAGGCCGCCGACGGCGCGTCCCAGCTCGCCGACGGCGCGCGTGAGCTCGCCGACGGCCTGGCCGAGGGCAAGGACCAGCTGCCGAGCTACTCCGACGGCGACCGGCAGACGCTGGCCGAGGTGGTGTCGGCACCGATCTCCACCACGAACCTGCTCGGCACCGCAGGGTTCGGCGCCGGCTGGGTGACGCTGCTGATGGTGCTCGCGCTCTGGGCGGGTGCGATGGCTACCTTCTTCGTCTTCCGTCCGTCCGGCGCCCAGCTGCTCGGGTCGGCGCGATCCTCGGTGCGACTCGTCGTCGAGGCGCTGCTGCCCAGCGCGCTGGTGGTGAGCGCCCAGGCAGTGCTGGTCACGGTGATCGGGCAGTTCGCGCTGCAGTTGTCCGCCGGCAAGCTGCTCACCACCGCCGGGTTGATGCTGCTGGCGGGCCTCGTCTTCGTGGTGGTGAACCACGCCCTCGCGGCCTGGTTCGGCAACGCCGGACGCCTCGTCGCCCTCGGCCTGGCCATGCTGACTCTCGCCTCGGCCCTGACCAGCGCGGCGCCTGCGGTGTTCGGGGCGTTGCGCAGCTTCTCGCCGCTCACCCCGGCGCTGGACGCCGTGCGCGCCGTCGTGACCGAGTCCGGGGCGGCGGCCACCAACACGTTCTTGCTGCTCGGCTGGCTTGTGGCAGGCCTCGCCGCCAGCGCGATCGCCATCGTCCGCCACCGCACCACGAGCTTCACCGCCCTGCTGCAGGCCCACGGGGTGTCGAGCTAGCGGTCGCGTCCGGCCACTGGCTCCGCCGACCACCCCTGGGTGGACAGTTCCGGCCGTCCTCGGCGACAACTGTCCCGTCCGCCGACCTACGGCCCGTCCGGGCCTGTGGCCGAGGCGGACGAAGTCGCCGACGGCGGCGAGGTGGCGGACCGGCGCTCCTTCTCGGCCTCGGCGGCCGCCTGGCGCAGCGCGACGGCGCGGGCGAAGTCAGCCTGGGTGGGCATGCCGTAGGCGCGCGCGGTGGTGTCGTGCATCTCGACGACGTAGCGGTAGAGCCGGTCGGAGAACTGCCGGGCGATCTCGCCGGGAGCGGCCCGCAGCGGCCGTCCGAACACGATGTGGACGTGTGGGCGGCCCGGCACCGGCAGGGTCGCCCCGTACGGCATCGCGGCGTACGCCCCGACCAGGGCGATCGGCAGCACCGGCGTGTCGCGGGAGATGCTGAGCGCCGCCGCACCCGGGGTGAACCCGGACATCGCGCCGGTCCGCGACCTGGTGCCCTCGGGGAACAGGAGCAGCGGGACGCCGTTGCTGAGCAGTTCGCCGGCGATGCCGCGACGTCCGGTGCGGTTGGAGTGCCCCTGCCGGACGACGGGGAACGAGTTGAAGAACAACGTGGTGGGCAGTGACTTGTACCAGGTGTCGAAGAAGTAGTCGGCCGCTGCGCCACTGGACAGGTTGCGCGACAGCCGGCGCGGCAGGGAGCCGTAGATCAGCGGGGCGTCGAGGTGGCTGGAGTGGTTGGCGACGGCGACGAAGGGCACTTTGAGCGTGTCCAGGTTCCGCATCCCGTGGGTGTGCACGTTCACCACCGACCAGATGTACGGCTTCATCACCAACTGCTGGGCCACCATCCGGGCCAGCCCGGGGCCCGCGCTGGTGTACCTGCTCAGACTGGGCTCCGACACGCCCCTGCCTCCTTGCCGTCGGCTGCCATTCTCACCCACTCCGGCCACCGCAGTCAGTCACGGCTCCTGGTGAGCAGCCGTGAGACCGCGCGGATCAGCACGTGCGGGCCCTTGGCGGCGAGGAAGACGGCGAACTTCCACCGTTTGGTCGGGATGGACAGCGACTTGCCGCGTTCGGCGTCCTTCAGCGCGACGTCGACCAGCCGGTCGACGTCCACCCACACCCAGGACGGCAGGGCCGAGGTACGGATCCCGGCGCGGTCGTGGAACTCGGTGCGGACCCACCCCGGGCAGAGCGCGGTGACCGTCACCCCGGTGTCGTGCAGTTCGTTGCCGAGGCTTTCGGAGTAGACGCGCACCCACGCCTTGATCGCCGAGAAGTGGCCCTGCATGATCCAGCCGGACGCCGAGGAGACGTTGATGATCCGGCCCCGGCCGCGGTCTCGCATCGCCCGGCCGGCCGCGCCGCCGAGCATCAGCACCGCCTTGCACATCACGTCGAGGGCCTGCTCGTGGATCTCCACCTTCGGATCCAGCAGCTTGGTGTGCAGGCCGAAACCTGCGTTATTCACCAGCAGGTCGATCGGACGGTCGGCATCGGCCAGCCGGTCGGCCACCCTGAGCACCTCGTCATGGAGGGCGAGGTCGGCCGAGATCACCTCCACCTCGACGCCGTGCTCGGCCCGCAACTGCGCGGCCGACTCCTCGAGCCGCTCCAGGTTGCGGGCGACCAGCACGAGGTTGTCGCCCCGCCGGGCGAGGGCGCGGGCGAAGGCGGCACCGATGCCTGACGTGCCACCGGTGACGAGAGCGGTTGCCATGTCGGGAAACCTACCTCCTCGGCGTCGGGCGCCGCATCGTCGCCGGCTGCCCGGCGGGACGTTGACTGGTCGGGAACTACCTGACGACGGCGATGGTCTCGCGGGCCATCGCCAACTCCTCGTTGGTCGGGACGACCAGGACGGTGATCGGCGAGCCGGGCCTCGAGATCACCCGGGGCTGCTTGGAGCGGACGGCGTTGGCCTCCTCGTCCAGCCAGAAGCCCAATTCTTCAAGCCGGCGCACCACGGTGCCCCGCACCAGCGGGTCGTTCTCGCCGACACCGGCGGTGAAGGTGAGCGCGTCCACCCGTCCGAGGACCGCCAGGTAGGAGCCGATGTAGCTCAGCAGCCGGTGGCAGTAGACGTCCATGGCGAGCCTGGCCTTCTCGTCACCCTCGTCGATCAGGTCGTTCAGGTCGCGGAAGTCGGTCACGCCGGCCAGGCCGAGCATGCCGGAACGCTTGTTGAGCAGGTTGTCGACGTCGGCAAGGCTCATCCCGAGTTCGCGGCCGAGGAAGGCGTGCAGGCCGGGATCGACGTCGCCGGAGCGGGTGCCCATCACCAGCCCTGCCAGCGGGGTCAGACCCATCGACGTCTCGACCGCGACACCGCCGCGGACCGCGGAGATCGAGGCGCCGTTACCGAGGTGGCAGACGATCTGGTTCACCTGGTCGTAGGGCCGGTCCAGCACCTCGGCGACCTTCCGCGACACGTAGCTGTGCGAGGTCCCGTGGAAGCCGTACTTGCGGATCCCGTGCTCGGCGGCGAGCCTGGCGTCGACGGCGTAGGTGTAGGCCTCCGGCGGCAGCGTCGAGAAGAACGCGGTGTCGAAGATCGCGACATGCGGGATGTCGGGCAGCGCCTTGCGGGCGGCCTCGATGCCGGCGATGCCGGGCGGGTTGTGCAGCGGTGCCAGCGGACTGAGTTCGCGCAGGCCCTCGATCACGTCGTCGGTGATCAGGGTGGTCTCGCGGAACTTCGAGCCGCCGTGCACTGTCCGGTGGCCGACCGCCCGGATCTCGCCCAGGTCGGGGCCGTGGTCGTCGAAGACCTTCACCAGGTGGGCGAGGGCGCGGTCGTGGTTGGAGGAGCCGCGATCGACGTGGAAGGTCTCGCCGCCGACGTGGTGGTCGAGGGTGCTGGACTCCTCACCGACCCGCTGGATGATGCCGTGCGCCACCACTTCCTCGGTGTCGGCGTCGATCACCTGGTACTTGACCGAGGACGATCCGCAGTTCAGCAGCAGGATCGGTGTGGCCATGGGCTGGGGCTCCTTCGTGTGGCAGGACGGACTGGTTCGGGCGGGGCTACGGGGGACGGCAGCCTCACGAGGCCTGGCGGACGGCGGGCGGGGCGGCCTGGGCCTGGATGGCGGTGATCGCGACCGTGTTGACGATGTCCTCGACCAGGGCGCCGCGGGAGAGGTCGTTGACCGCCCGGTTGAGGCCCTGCAGCACCGGGCCGATCGCCACGGCGTTGGCCGAGCGCTGGACCGCCTTGTAGGTGTTGTTGCCGGTGTTCAGGTCCGGGAAGATGAAGACCGTCGCCCGTCCCGCCACCGCCGAGTCCGGCAGCTTCGTCCTGGCCACCGCCGGATCCACCGCGGCGTCGAACTGGATCGGGCCCTCGAGGGCGAGCTCGGGCGCCCGCTCCCGCACGATCTCGGTAGCCCGCCGCACCTTGTCGACATCGGCACCCGAACCGGAGGTTCCGGTGGAGTAGGAGAGCATCGCCACCCGCGGCTCGATGCCGAAGTTGGCGGCGGTCTCGGCCGACGAGATCGCGATGTCCGCCAACTGCTCGGCGGTCGGGTTGGGGTTGACCGCGCAGTCGGCGTAGACGACCACCCGGTCCGGCAGGCACATCAGGAACGATCCGGAGACCACGGAGACACCGGGACGGGTCTTGATGAACTCCAGCGACGGACGGATCGTGTTCGCGGTGGTGTTGATGGCCCCGGAGACCATGCCGTCGGCCATCCCCAGGTGCACCATCATCGTGCCGAAGTAGGACAGGTCGGTGAGCTTGGCCCGCGCCTGCTCAAGGGTGACCCCCTTGTGGGCGCGCAGCCGGGCGTACTCGGCGGCGAACCGTTCGACCAGCTCGGGGTCGGTGGGGTCGACGATCTCCACTCCGGACAGCCCCAGCCCCAGGTGGGTGGCGCGGTTCTTCACCGCCGTCGGGTCGCCGAGCAGGATCAGGTTCGCCACGCCCCGTCGGGTGAGGATGGCGGCCGATTCGAGGATCCGGTCGTCGGTGGACTCGGGCATCACGATGGTGCGCCGGTTGGAGCGGGCGAGCTCCATCAGCTGGTGTTCGAACATCAGCGGGGTGACGACTGTCGACCTGTGGACCTGGAGCGCGTTCAGCAGCCGCTCACTGTCGACGTACTCGGAGAACAGCCGGCGGGCGATCTCGACCTTGCGGGGGCTGGAGGTCATCGCGCCCTCCAGCGGGAAGAGCCGCTCGGCGGTGGTGTAGGTGCCGAGGTGGGTCATCCCGATCGGCAGCTCGTTGCGGACGGTGCTGACCAGGCGCAGGATCGGCTCGGGGATGGGGTAGCCGCCGACCAGGATCACCCCTGACAGGTGGGGGAAGGCGCCGGAGGCGTTGGCCAGCAGCAGACCGGGCAGCAGGTCGGTGCGATCGCCGGGCATGATCACTGTGGAGTCCGGCTCGAGCCGGTCGAGCACGTTGGGCAGGGTCATCGCCGCCACGATCGGACGGACGGACTCCCGGCCGAGCAGCTCAGGGTTGCCCAGCACGAGGTTGGCGTCCACCGCGTCGAACTGGTCGGCGAGGGTGGGGGCCGCCAGCAGCCGGTCGGAGGGCAGGACCTCGACCACGACGCCCTCGATGGTCTCCAGCTTCCCGCGGACCTCGTCGAGGTCCCCGACGTCGACCCGGTTGGCGATCACGGAGATCACCTTCGCGTGGTGGTGGGTGAACTCGGCGACCCCGGCCTCGGCGGCGGCGAGGATCTCGTCGGGCTTGCGGTTGCGTCCGCTGACGACGAGCAGGACAGGGCTGTTGAGGTTCGCCGCCACCCGGGCGTTGAAGGTCAGTTCGGTGGGGGTGGTGATGTCGGTGTAGTCGGAGCCGACGATGACCACGGCGTCGTAGCGCTCGCGCAGGTCGGCGAACCGGTCGACGAGGCGGGAGAGCGCCTCGTTGGGATCGTCACGGACATCGTCGTAGGTGACGCCGACGCCGTCGTCGTACTCCTGCTCGATCTGGGGCTGGTTGACCAGCACCTCCAGGACCTCGTCGCGGCGGCCGGCGTTCACGATCGGGCGGAACACCGCCACCGAGGTGACCTCACGCTGCAGGGCGTCCATGATGCCGACGGCGACCATTGACTTGCCCGTGAGCCCCTCCGGCGCGGCGAGGTAGATGCTGCTTTTCACAGCAGGCATGCTATCCGCCGGGTCGGCTGCCGGTGCCGCGGCCGTCACATTCCCAGCGCCTCGCGCAGGTACGCCAGGTCGGCGACATGCGCTGTCAGAGGCCCAGGAGTCTCGATCACGATGGGGCACCCGGCGCTGCGGATGGCGTCGGCGAGGCCGTCTGGATCACACCCGCCCCGGCCGAGATTGGCATGCCGGTCGGCCCCGGAGTCGAAGGCGTCGCGGGAGTCGTTGGCGTGCAGCAGGTCGAGCCTCCCCGTGATCGCCTTGAGCCGGTCGACCAGTCCGGCGAGTTCCTCGCCGCCGGCGTGGGCATGGCAGGTGTCGAGGCAGAATCCGACCCGGTCGGCGTTGGGGGAGCCGGCGATCGCCGACCACAGCCGGTCGATCTTCTCCAGACCGCGGGCCATCGAGTTGGTTCCGCCTGCGGTGTTCTCGATCAGCAGCGGGACGTCGATGCGGAGCCCGTCGATCGCCTTGCGCCAGTTCTCGTAGCCGACCGCGGGGTCGTCGCCGGCCAGCACGTGGCCGCCGTGGACGATCACCCCTGCGGCGCCGATCTCGGCGGCCGCGGTGAGCTGCTTCTGCAGGTGCTGGCGGGACGGGATCCGGATCCGGTTGTTGGTGGTCGCGACGTTCAGCACGTACGGGGCGTGGACGAACAGCATCACCCCGGCGGCTTCGGCATCGGCCTTCAGCCCTGCCGCACCGCCGGCGTAGGCGACCTTCGGGCCTTTCCATGCCTGCGGGTCGCCGAGGAAGAACTGGCTGACCGTTGCGTCGCGGGCAGCGGCTTCGGCGATCGGGTCGGTCTGGTCGACGTGGGCACCCAGCTGGATCATGGCTCGACGATATCCCCTGCCCCTACCCCGTCGGTGTGGGGGTCGGCGTCGGGGTCGGCGACGGCGTGGGTGTCGGGGTGGGGGTCGGCGACGGCGTCGGTGTGGGAGTCGGCGACGGCGTCGACGTCGGCGTCGACGTGCCTGAGGTGGTCGGCGGCGTGACCGGGCTGACGGGTTCGAGGGCGGCCGACCAGGCGTAGGTGTTGAGGTAGCCCTTCCTGGTGCCGCGTACCCGCACGCGGACCACCGTGCCCAGGTCGGCGTTGGTGAGCCGGTAGGTGCTACCGGTGGCCTTCGGGATCGCGACGCCGTCCCTGAACCACTGGTTGGTGAGCTTCGCCGAGGCCGGAGCCCAGCTGCCACGGGTGGCGGTCAGGGTCGACCCCACGACCATCGCCCCGCCCACGACGGGTGCGGGAGCGACCGGCAGCCTGCCCTTGGCGACCTTTCCGGTCTTGGGCGAGGTGAGGGCCCTGGAGTTGTAGCCCGAGGCCTTGCCGGTCACCGTGACCTTGATCTTCTTGCCGAGGTCGGCGGGGGCCAGGCGGTAAGTGGCCCGGTCGCCCCCTTGATCTTCTTGCTGCCGCGGTACCACTGGTAGCTCCACGAGGTGGGCACCGGGTCCAGGGTGGGGAGCTGGATCGTCAGCAGCGTGCCGGTGGTCCGCGGGCCGACGCTCGCCGGCTTGCCCGAGGTGCGGAAGTTCGCCCTGACCACGTCGTTGGTGCCGTCGGAGGTCTTGGGGGGCAGGGTGGTGCCGCCAGGGGTGACCGCCGTGACCCGGACCTTGAGCGCCCTGCCCACCAGGGCTGCCGGGATCACGAACTGCTCGGCGGTCGCGCCAGGGATCGCCGTCCCGTCCGCAAGCCACTGGTAGCTCACCGTCGACCCTTCGGGGACCCAGGTACCCGCCACGGCGGTCATCGTCCTGCCGACCTGGGGGCTGCCGCCGATCCCGGGGACGGTCCAGGGCGCCGGCACAAAGGCGGGGACCGTGACCCCGGACGGCTTCCAGGCCTTCGCCGCCCGCGCCACGCTCGGCAGGCAGGCCTTGCCGCTGGAACCGCCACAGGCCCGGTTGAGGGGTTCGGTGACGGGGAGCCCGGTCCACCAGGACGTCTGCTTCATGGCGCCGTCCCAGGACAGCGAGATGTGGACGTGGTCCTTGTGGTTGGCGGTGCGGGAGCCGCGGTTCTCCATCTTCCGCCAGCCGAGCTCCTGGTAGTAGATCGACCAGATCTTCTGGTCCCAGATGATGTACATGATCCCGAGCCGATAGGCGACCTCGCCGTTGTTGGAGGTCAACCACGCCATCGCGTCGGCCACGGCCTTGCGGTCCTTGGCCTTGCGGACGTCCTTGTGCCAGTCGATCGCGCGGCCTTCCTTGTGCTCGGAGGTGCCGCCGATGTTGCAGCTGCGCGAGATCCCCCAGGACGATCCGCCCCAGGTCTTGATCAGCAGGTCGAGCAGCGCCTTGGTCCCCGGCTTGGCCTTCGGCGAACAGGTCCTCTGCTTCTGGTAGCCGAGGTGCGCGTCGACCACCACCGGCGTGACCGCCAGGGAGGAGGGCCCCGGCGGCGTCTTCGCCGCGGCAGGCGTGAGAGAGATGGTCAGCGCCAGCGCCAGCGCCAGCAGGAGAGTGAGAACCCGCTTCACGAGGACCTTCCGGGGGGTCTGGGGGGACTCCGGCAGGCTACGTCACCGGTGGCCCGCAGTTCCACCGGCGGGGTCCCGGATCAAGGCGTGCCGGTCGGCTCGGCCTCAGGAGTCTC
>JAEYNS010000238.1 GCA_023412435.1 Actinomycetes bacterium
TCGGCCACCCGGGTGGCCTTCTGGCCCGGCAGCGCCCGGCGCAAGCGGTCGGAGGTGGGCCGCTCACTGCCGCCGATGTTGGGGTGCCGGTGGAGTTCCCGGCGCAGCAGCAGGGCCTGCGGCATCACCTCGGCGATGTGGGCCAGCAACTGCGCCAGCAGGTCGGAGGCGGTCGGCGTCGGCCAGGTCACAGCGCCATTCTCACCCATCCGGGCCCCGCTGCCCCGTGGGCGGACGGCGCGCCGGTCAGCCGGAGCTACCGCGAGGCCGCGGTCACGGGCTCGAACACCCGCAGCGTGACGTCAAGGTGGTCGGTCAGCCCCTCGGTCGGGACCTGCCGGTCGTGGAAGGCGTTCGGTCCCATCGCGACCAGGTCGGCGGCCTGCCCCGCGGTCAGCACGACCGGGCTGCGCAGGCGGGCGGTGGCGCGGACATCGAAGAACTCCGCGGCCGCCGCGAGCAGCCGGTCCTGCTTGCCGGGCTCGATGCTGAGCAGACCGTACCGGTCCCGCAGCACCGCCAGGTGGCCGGGGTTGGGAACCAGCACCAGCAGCCGGCCTCCCGGGGCGACCACCCGAGCGAACTCGGTCAGGTTGCGGGGGGCGAAGACGCTGAGGACGGCGTCCATGCAGTGGTCCCGCACCGGCAGGCCGCGCCAGGTGTCGGCCACCACCGCTGCGATCCGCGGGGCGCGACGGGCGGCGGCCCGCGCGGCGGCCACCGACACGTCGAGGGCGACACCGGCGATCTCCTGGTCGTCGCCGAGCGCGCGGCGCAGGTAGTGGCCCGTACCCGCACCCACGTCGAGGATGCGCCGCGCGGGCCGGGCGTGGCCCGCGACGAGGTCGAGCAGGGGGTCGAAGACTCCCGAGTCGAGCACCCGGGCGCGGGCCGCGAGCATCGTGGGGGTGTCGGCGTTGCGGGGCTGCGGCCCGGCGAGCAGGTTGAGATACCCCTGCCGGGCGACGTCCCAGTGGTGCCCGGCAGGACACCGGGCCCCGACGGGGGACAGCGCCAGCTCGCCGCCGCAGTGTGGGCAGGCGAGCAGTCCGGCTCCGGCTGCTAACGCCACCGGCTCACACCTGGGAGAACTGCAGCCCCCTGCCGTCCGGACCGGTCAGCGTCAGGACGCCACGGTGGTGCTGCACCGAGGTTGCGGCACCGAGCAGTTCGAGGACGAGCGCCTCCTGCTCCATGACGCCCGGCTCGTTGCACATCATCTTGGTGCTGGCCAGGGCGTCCACGGCGATGGTGTCGCCGTCCAGGGTGTACCCGCCGCGGAAGGAGTTGCAGGCCTTGCCGGAGAGGCTGTCGGCGTCGAAGGCAAGGGTGACGGTGGTGCCCTCGGCGGGCGCGGTGACCGACGAGCCGTCAACCACCCCGCCGAGCAGCCAGGTGGTCCCTGCCAGCTCCAGCGGCGGGACCGGGCCGAGGGACAGCACGACGCGCGCGGCCGAGTCGAGCAGTTCGAGCCCGTCCGCTGCCGTGCGCACCGAGGCGACGGCGGCCAGGGCCGCGCCGAACGCGACCTCCTGCTCGGAGCGCCCGGGGTCGGTGCAGGCCATCATGGTCTGCGCGGCCGGCTCGATGGTCAACGTGCTGCCGGAGAGCCGGTAGGTGGTGGTGAAGAGGTTGCAGCCGTTGTCGCCGGTCAACTCGCCGCCGCCCCCGAAGTTCATGGTCGGCTGGTAGTCGGCCAGGCTGGGTTAGCCGCCGATCGCGGTCACCACCCACGAGGTTCCGCGCAGCGAGGGAGCAGGGCTGGCCGGGACCACCGTCGTGCAACCGCTCACCAGCAGTACCACCAGCAGCGTCGCTGCCCCGAGCATCCTCATGCGTCCTCCTCGCGCGTGGCCGGTGCCCGCCGCGCCTTGACGTCGGATCTGATGAGGACCACCAGGCCGATGCCCGCCAGCGCGCTGAACAGGAACCATTGAATCGCATACGACAAGTGGCTGCCCTCATCGGCGGGGGGCGGCTCCACCGGCACCAGGCCGTCCTGCGCGGCCGGGGTCATCTCAAGCACTCCCAGGTAGCCGTCCACCAGCGGGTACGGCAGCGTGCTCGCGATCGCCACCGAGTTGACCAGCCGTACCTGGCCGTCGGTCGGGGTGACCGCCTGCTGCGGCCCCTGCTCGTTGCGGCGGACGTGGCCCACGATGGTCACCTGACCGGTCGGCGCGGGCGGTGCCGTGGTCGGGAAGTCCTCCCCGGGCGGACGGACGCCGAAGCCGCGGTTCACCAACAGGTGCCTGCCGTCGGTGGTGCGCAGCGGGGTCAGCACCTCGTAGCCCGACTGACCGGCCTGGCTGCGGTAGCGCACCACGAACTGGTGCTGGGTCTCGAAGCTGCCCGTGACCCGCACCCGCTGCCACTGGTCGGCCTCGACGATCACCGGCCCGAAGACCTCGTCCCACTCCCGCACGGGGGCGTTCTCGTGCGCTGCCACCGCCTCGTTGCGCTCGCGGCGCTGTTCCAGCCGGTCCAGCTGCCAGTAGCCGAGGTTCACGAAGGCGATCACAAGGGTCACCACGAAGACGGCGAGTGCCACCCAGCGGGGCCACATCCTGCGCCCCGCCGCCGCGACACCCATCGGCGCCTGCAGCAGCTTCACTCGTCCTCCTCCACCG
>JAEYNS010000240.1 GCA_023412435.1 Actinomycetes bacterium
GCCTACCCGCGGCGGCGGGCACCGGACGCTCAGCCGTCGACCAGCTGGATGCCGTCGATGTAGTCCTTGATCGTGGGACGGCTGGTGAGCTTCTCGCGGAAGAAGGTGTTGACGACGTTGATCACGCGGGCGCGCGCCCCTTCCACGGCGGCGCTGCGCCCGGCGCCGGGTTCCTGCTCCTCCAGCGCCTGCCGGAGCTCCAGCAGCGCGGAGACGCCCTCGACCTCGTCGGCCCCGTCCATGGTCATCACCACCTCGAGGAACAGCTGGTTCGACTGCTCGACGACCGCCGACCACGGGATCCCGGAGCCCGGCCGGGCTGCGTTGTCGAGGGTCCCGATCAGCGACCAGACCTGGTACAGCAGGGTGGTCGGCTGGTCGAACAGTTCGCGGACGAAGGCAGCGTCCAGATAGCGGCCCGAGAGTCGGAAGACGTTGTACATCCGCTTGGCCGCCTTGCCGTAGTTGAGGTGCTTGGTGAGGTACTTGCGCACCTCGCCCTCGAGCTGCTCGATGTAGTCGTCCAGCGCGTCGGCCGAGACGTGCTGCACGATCCTGGTGAAGGCGGGCAGGTCGTCGGCGTCGAGATAGACCTCCTGGAAGTAGGAGTCCAGGTAGCCGTCGAGGGCGGTGATGCTGCCGTCGGGGGCCTCCCAGGTGACGTCGATGACGTTGGACGCGTTCGACAGCTGGCGGCGCGACGGGTCGGTGACCACCCAGTCGAGCTTCACCCAGCCCGGGTCGAGGGCCGCGTCCTTCCACGTGACGGAGGTGGTCTCGCCCTCGGCGTCCACCACGTCCCACTCGCCGCGCCGGACGTCCTCGATGGTCCAGGTCATCGGGCTGCCGGCCTTCACCGCCTGCCCGTTGTGCCACCCGTCGATCGGGACGGAGCCCAGCTTGGCCTCGAGGAACTGGTAGGTCGCACCGCGGTGGAACGCGAAGATCTTCTCCCGCATCGTGCTGGCCAGCACGGCGCAGGCCTCCTCACGGGTCGCGGCCCTGATGTTGTACCGCTCGAAGTAGTCGCAGTCGCCGGGGTAGCTCTGGATCTTGGACTGGGCCGCGGAACCGGACAGCGCCAGCGCTGCGTCGGTGGTCGCCGGCGGGCCGGTGAGCTCGACGATCGCGCCGATCCGGCGGAACCGTTCCAGGTCGCGCGGGCTGAAGTCGAGCATCGACGCCTTGTGGCCGAAGGTGCCGCTGCCGGCGTGCACCACCAGGTCGTCGGCCTCCTCGTCGGCGATCGCCTTCAACCAGGCGGCGATCTCCTCCTCGTTGACGCTCAGTCCCAGGCGGCGGGCGGACTCGGTGAGGGCGGCGATCTCGTCAGCAGCGGTCATGGCACCACATTGTGGTCCTGCAGGATCGCCTGCAACAGGGTCGCCTGGTCGCGCGCGTCCTGCAGCGCGTGATGGGTGAGGGCGGGGACGCCGCCGGTGCGTGCCGTCAGCCGGGCGAAGCTGGTCTGCCGCCACGGGATCCGGTAGCGCCCCATCGCTACCGCCTTCATGTCGATCGCGGCGTGTCCGAACGGGTTCCTGCCCAGGAATCGGTGGAAGTAGTCGCACACGAACATCCAGTCGAAGGCGGCGTTGAAGCCGAGGAAGACCGGCTGCCTGCCGGCGCTCGCCGCCAGCACCCAGGCCTCGAAGGCCGCCATCGCCTCGGCGGGCTCGACGCCGTGGACCGCGAGTTCATTCATGTCGAGGCCGGACACGGCGAGCGCGGAATCGTCGGCCGCGGGGGTGACAGGCCTCAGCTCGATGGTGAACCCGGTGTCCGGGTCGTCGTAGAGGCAGGCGCCGATCGACAGCAGCGAGTAGCTGCCAGGGTTGGGGCCGGCCGTCTCGACGTCGACCGAGATCCAGCATTCCGAGGGTTCGGGGCCGGTCCGGGCGTCCGCGGGTGGGGTCACAGGGCTCCCTTCCGATGAGGTGCCTCAGTCTTACCACCTGCCGGTCCACGGGGGTGGAATTGCGTCCCGGCTGGGTAAGGCGGCAAGCCAGGGGGCACATGTCCGTGTCGTCCCCCGGCAGTCTCACCCGGCCCGTCGGGCCGGGGAGGTTCTCAGCGGAGGTGCATACGATGGAGCGCATGGGCGTGTGGAAGCGGTTCTACTCGCTGGCGCTGTTCCTCGTGGTGGCGCTGTTGGGTGGAGTGCTCGCGGCCGGTCTCGCGATCCCTGCGGTCAGCCTCGTGGCGGGGACGGGCAGGGGCGCCGCCGACGTCCTGCAGGACCTCCCGGGCGAGCTCGAGACCCCGCCCATGGCCGAACGCTCCCGGCTGTCAACGCCGACGGCTCCACGCTGACCTACTTCTATGACGAGAACCGCTTCTACGTCCCGCTGGACAAGATCGCACCGATCATGCTGAAGGCCCAGGTGGCGATCGAGGACCACCGGTTCTACGAGCACGGCCCGATCGACGTCCAGGGCACCCTGCGTGCCCTGATTAGCACCTCGCAGGGGGTGACGCAGGGCGCGTCGAGCATCTCCCAGCAGTACGTCAGGCTGGTGCTGGTCAGCGCCGCCGAGCGGGACGGGGACGCGCTCGCCCGCGCCAAGGCGACCGAGAACACGGTGGCGCGCAAGATCAGGGAGCTCAGGT
>JAEYNS010000353.1 GCA_023412435.1 Actinomycetes bacterium
GGTCAGGGCCAGCGGGCGGCCAGGGAGGCGACGGCCAGCGAGGCCAGCAGGGCGAAGGCGAGGGCGTACCCGGCGTACTGCTCGGTGACCTCCCGGTCCTCCTTGACGTAGCCGACGGTGTTGGCGATCGACTCGTAGACCTGGCGCAACTCGGCACTGGAGCCGGCGGAGAACTTCTTGCCGCCGGAGATCCGGGCGATCTCCTCGAGTTCGGCGTGGTTCACCGGGACGGGCTCTCGGCGTCCGCCACTCTCCACGTAGCCGCCGGGGGTGCCGTAGGCGATCGTGTACACCGGGATGTCCAGCTCCTTGGCATCCTCGGCGGCGGTCGCCGAGGGGCGGCCGATGTTGGTGTAGCCGTCGCTCAGCAGGACGATCGCGCCAGGCGCCGGGTCGTCGGGGTGCTCCGGATCGGGCGGCGCCTGCGCCATCGCGTCCAGCGCCGAGTAGATCCCCTCCCCGATCGCAGTGGACGGGGCGACCTCGAGGTTCTGGATCGCCGCGCCGACGACGCCGCGATCGGTGGTGGGCGGCACCACGACGGCGGCGGTGGCCGCGAAGCTCACCAGCGCGACGTTGAACCCTGTGGGCAGCATGCCGAGGAAGTCCTGGGCCGCGGCCTTCGCCGCCTCCAGCCGGTTCGGCGAGACGTCCTCGGCGATCATCGAGCGCGAGATGTCGATGGTGAGGACCACCGTCGCCCTGTCCCGCGGCACGTCCACCTCACCCTTCGGCTGCGCGTACGCGACGTTCAGCGCCGCAAGGCTCAGCACCGCCGCACCGACCGCGACGTGCCGCTTCCAGGCCTGCTGCTGCGGCAGTACGCGTTCCCGCCGGCCGATCGAGCGAGACCTCGCCCGCGAGCGTCGCCGCCACAACAGCCCGAGGTAGAGCATCAGCAGCGCGGGGATCAACAGCAGCCACCACAGCCGCTCCGGGCGCATGAACTCAAGCCAGGGATCCATCACGGCCACCTCGCTCCCAGGGACACCGCGGCCAGCGCGGCCACCACTGCGAAGGCCAGACCGTAGCCCGCCCACAGCGCGGTGGTCTCCTTCTTCACCGGCACCATCCCGACCTCGCTGCGGATGTTGGAGTACACCCGCTCCAGCTCGGGCAGGCTCTCGGCCTCGTAGGAGTCGCCGCCGGTCATCCGGGCGATGTTCCGCAGCAGTTCGGTGTCCGGGGGCACCGGCTCGCGCTTGCCGTCCAGGTCGACGTAGCCGTTCTGGGTGCCGTAGGCGATCGTGTAGATCGGCACCTCGATCTTGCGGGCCTCGTTCGCGGCCTGGCTGGGCGCACGCCCCGCGGTATTCTGACCGTCGCTGAGCAGCACGATCGCGCCCGGCGCGGTGCTCCCGTCCTCGCCCAGCGGCGCCATCTGCAAGGCGTTGAGCGCGACGTAGATGCTCTCCCCCACCGAGGTGGAGTCCTGCACCCGCAAGCTGCTGATCGCCTGCTGGGCCATCACCCGGTCGAGGGTCGGGGGCAGCCGGACCGACGGGTTGCCCGCCAGGCTGACCACTGCGATGTTGTACTGCTCGGGCAGCTCCTTGACGAACCCGATCGCTGCCTGCTTCGCGGCGTCCAGCCGGTTCGGCTTCACGTCTGTGGCCTGCATCGACTGGGAGATGTCGATGACCAGCACCACGGTGGCCCGTTCCCGCGGCACCATGTCGATGCCGTTGGGACGGGCCCACGCCGCGCCCAGTGCCACCAGCGCGGCCAGCGACAGCGCGACCGCCAGGTGCCGGCGCCACTGCGACTGCTTGGGCACCACCCGGGCAAGGATCGTGGTGTTGGTGTAGCGGATGCCGGTCTTCTTCTTCGCCAGCACCGCGGCGATGTAGCCCGCGACCAGCAGCGGGATCACCAGCAGCACCCACAGCCGCTCGGGGTTGAGGAAGCTGAGCTCGAACATCACTTGCTCACCCCCTGCGGCGGCTGGTGCAGCATGGCCGCAGTCCGCCGGTAGGAGAGCACGAACCGGGCGATGTCGTGCACCCAGTCCCGATCGGTGCGCAGCTGGATGTGCGCCACGCCGGCCCGTCGCAGCGCCACCCGGATGCGTTCCCGCTGGGCCGCCGCGGCGGCGTCCATCCGCTGCCGGGCGGAGTCGTCGCTGGTGTTCACGTAGCGTTCGAAGTTCGTCTCGGGGTCGCGGATCAGCAGGTCGCCGACGTCGGGGAAATTCGTCTCGTGGGAGTCGACCACCTCCACCGCCAGCACCTGGTTGCGGATCGCCAGCCGGCGCATCGAACGCTCCCAGTCCGGCGGCACGTTCGCGTCCAGCTCGTAGTCCCCCGCGGTCAGGAAGTCGGAGACCACGAGTCGCATGCCGCGTCGCCGCTCGGTGCGCGCCAGCTTCTCCACCCCCTCGGCCAGGGAGAACGGGCCTGCGGTGTGGTCGGCGACGATCGGCTCGGTCAGCATCCGCCGCAGCAGGGCGTACAGGGCGGTGCGTCCCGAGCGGGCCGGCAGCCGCTTGAGCCCGTCCGGGCGCATGATCAGCCCGCCGAACCGGTCGCCCATCTTCTGCGACAGGAAGCCGATCGTCGCGACCGCCGCGATCCCGAGGTCGCGCTTGGTGACGCCCTCCGTCCCCCAGTTCATCGACGGCGTCACGTCCAGCAGCGCCCAGACCTCGAGCTCGCGGTCGGCGATCGTGTCCCTGACGTGCGGGACGGTGGTCCGGGCAGTGACTGCCCAGTCGATCTTGCGGACGTCGTCCTGGCCGGGGACGTACACCCGCGCGTCGCTGGACTCCGAGCCGGGCCCCGGCAGCAGACCCTGGTGGTCACCGTGCAGGAAGCCCTCCAGCCGGCGCACCACGGTCAGTTCGAGCCGGCGCAGCGCGGCCTCCGGCGCCAGCTTGTGCAGCGGCAGGGTGGGCGCGGTGGGCTCGCGCAGCACCGACCGCACCGCGCCGAGGTCATCGGGCGGCGGTGCGAAGCCGGGGACGGCGGTCACGACCCGCCTCAGCCCCTGCCGTCGGAGGCGAACCGGTGCTGGCCCGGCGCCGCCTGACGCTGCTGCTGGGCATTCCACACCGGCGTCGGGGGCGGCACCATGGCCACGATCCGCTCCACCACCTGGGTGGGCGTGATGTTGTCGGCGACGGCGTCGAAGCCGAGCACGAGGCGGTGCGCCATGACGTCGCGCGCGATCGCCTGCACGTCGGTCGGCAGCACGTAGTCGCGACCGTGGATCAGCGCCAGCGCACGGGCCGCGGCAACCAGGCCGAGGGTGGCCCGCGGCGAGCAGCCGACCTGGATGACCGGCACCAGGTCGGGCATCCCGAACTCGTCGGGGGTACGTGTCGCGAGCACCAGCCGGACTATGTACTCGGCGACGAGGTTGTGGACGAACACCCCCGACGCCTGCTGCTGCAGCGCCCGTACCTTGTCGGGGTCGAGCACGGGGCTCGGCTTGGGCGGGTTCACGCTCATCCGCCGGAGGATCTCGAACTCCTCGTTGCCGCGCGGGTACGGCACGTCCACCTTCAGCAGGAAGCGGTCGCGCTGCGCCTCGGGCAGCGGGTAGACGCCCTCGGACTCGATCGGGTTCTGGGTGGCGATGACGATGAACGGGTCGGGCACCGGATGCGTGGTGCCGCCGATCGACACCTGCCGCTCGGCCATCAGCTCCAGCAACGCCGACTGCACCTTGGCAGGGGCCCGGTTGATCTCGTCGGCGAGCACGAAGTTCACGAACACCGGGCCGAGCGCGGTGTCGAACTTCTCCTGGCTCGCCGAGTAGATCCGGGTGCCCACGATGTCGGACGGCACCAGGTCGGGGGTGAACTGGATGCGGGCGAAGTCGCCGCCGACCACTGTCGCGAAGGACCGCACCGCCAGCGTCTTCGCGACGCCCGGCACGCCCTCCAGCAGCACGTGGCCCTTGGCCAGGAGGCCCACCATCAGCTGTTCGACCATGTGCTCCTGACCCACGATCACCCGCTGCACCTGGGCGATCGCCTCTCCCAGCAGCTTCGCCGAGGCCGCGATCGCCGGGTTGGTGGCGGCCGCTGGCGGGGGTCCGGGCGGCGGGCCCTGCGGCGGCAGTTGCTGCTGCGGCGGCGGGTATCCCGGCGGCGGCTGGGTCGGGTTGGTCACGCGGCTCTCCTGGCTTGATGGGAGTTGCTGACTTGAAGTGTGCGACCACGATACCGTCCGCGCCCCAAGGCATCTGTGGGTCGGCTGTGGCGTGGCCGTGGACCTCGCGGGCGGGGTTCGGGCGGCTGGCAGAATGGTCGGCGGAGCCGGGGCCCGCCCGCTCCTACGATGGGACGCGATGACGACGCCAGAGCCGCCTGCGGGCACCGGACCAGACGCCGGTGCCCCGCGCCTGTCCCCGCTGTGGCGTGACGACCCGCCCAAGGTCGGCGACTACTGGCTGGACGCCCGGCTGACCGCCTCGCCGTCCGGCGTCGCCTACGTGGCCCACGACGACCGGTCCACCTCGGTGATGCTGATCCTGCTGTCCGAGGGCGCGGCCGCCGACCCGGCAGCCCGCGACCGGCTGGCCGGGGTCGTCAACAAGCTGCACATCGACACCGTGCTGGCGCGCGGAGGCCACGGCCAGGACGAGGGCAGGCTGGGCCACCGCAGCCGCTCCGAGGACGACGACCCGGTCGGCCCGGACGAGGCGCCGCTGGCACCCTGGGTGGCGCTGGCCTATGACGCCAGCCCCGCCGCCCTCGCCGAGGCGGACCGGATCCTCGCCGAGGTCGACCTGTCCCGGCTGCCACTGCAGGGCGAACCGGCGGGGCCGGGCTACCGGCTGCACTGGATCGACCGCACCCGTCCCGGGGTGTCGCGGCTGTGGCCGCTGCCGTGGCCGGGCCGGCACGACAGGGCGGGCTGGCTGAGCATCCTCGCCTCGTGGCTGCTGATGATGCTGCTGACGGCGCTCGCCGTCCTGATCGCGATCCTGATCTTCCAGCAGGCCCCGCCGGATTCGCCGCCGCCGCCGGTGCCGCCGACAGCGAGCCCGCCGCCGACGGACGGCTCCCCGCCGCCCTCGGGCTCGCCGTCCCCGGATTCGGCCTCGCCGTCCCCGGCCTCGGCCTCGCCGTCGCCCGACTCGGCCGCGCCCGCGCCGGGTTCGGCCTCGCCTTCGCCTTCCCCGTCCAGCGGCTCCCCGTCCCCCTCGCCGTCGGACTCGGGTTCGCCCTCGCCCGGCAGCGAGAGTCCGTCCGGATCGGTGGGCTCGCCCACCCCGAACTCAAGGCTGTGACATGCGGCGGCCACGCCTGGTGGTCACCGACCTGGACGGCACCTTCCTCAGCCCCGACGGGTCGATCTCGCCACTGAACCGTGCCGCCGCGGCCCGCGCCGCCGATCTCGACATCCCGTTCGTGGTGGCCACCGGCCGTCCGATCCGCTGGCTCGGTGTGCTGGCCGACCTGGACGCCGCCCACCCGCTGGTGATCGCGTCCAACGGGGCGGTGCTGTGGGACCTCGCCGAACGGACGGTGGTGGAGCACCACGCGCTCTCCCCCGGCTGCCTTGCCGAGGTGGTCGGACGGCTCCGCGCCGGGCTGGACGGTGCCTATCTCGGGGTCGAGACGGTGGCCGGCTTCCGCTGCGATCCCGGGACACCGGCTACCGCCGCGGGCGACACCGTCACCTCCGACCTGCTGGGAACCCCGGAGCCGGTCCTGAAGGTGCTCGGCTTCCACCCCGAGTTGTCCTCGGCGGAGCTGACCGGGCGGGCGGCGGCGCTGGTCGGCGACCTGGCGACCGTCACCCACTCGGCCGTCGAGGTGCCCGGGGTGGTGGAGATCAGCGCACCGGGGGTCTCCAAGGCGTCGGCGCTGGTCGGGCTGTGCGACCGGCTCGGGATCGCGGCCTGGGAGGTGGCGGCCTTCGGCGACATGCCCAACGACGCCGCGATGCTGGCCTGGGCCGGCCAGCCGCACGTGGTCGGCAATGCCCACCCCAGCCTGCTGGCGTCCGGCTTCGCGGTGGTGGGCAGTCACGCCGAGTCGGGGGTGGGGCGCCGGGTGCTGGAGCTGCTCGGCTGAGGCGGACGCCGGGCGGGTCGCCCGGCTGGCCCTGCCCGGCAGAATGGGGGCATGCCGTTGTTCCCCGCCCGGCTCGATGCCGCCGTCCGTTCCTCTCTCGCCGCCCACCTCGGCCGTCCATTCAAGGTGCTGGCCTGGGCCCCCGCCGGCGACGGGCACGTCGTGGGGCTGGCCGGCAGGCTGCTGGTCAGCGACGGCGACGGCTGGCAGGGCTTTCCCTGGCATGAGATCGAGGCCGGCCGGTGGGACGAGAAGGCCGGCAGGCTCAGCTGGCAGGACGGGGCCGGCGACCGGCACGAGGTGGCGCTGCAGGGCCGCTCGCGGTTCACCGACCTGTTCAACGAGCGGGTCACGGCCAGCGTGGTGGCCAGCCGTCGGGTCGACCTTGGCGGCCGCGGCCGGCTCACCCTCGCGCTGCGTCGCAACCTGGAACCCGGCAGTGACGAGACCTTCTGGCGGGTCACCCCGTCGCCGGGGGTCGACCTCGCTTCACCCGACGTCCAGGCGGTTCTCGACCGGGAGTTGGCTGCGGCCCGGGCCGATTTCGGGTTCGCCTGACCTTGCTGGTAACGTAACGCCCTGCGTCCAGCGCGATCCCCTGTAGCTCAATTGGCAGAGCATCTGACTGTTAATCAGAGGGTTACTGGTTCGAGTCCAGTCGGGGGAGCTTTCCATGTCCGGGCCCGTTTCGGTCGCCCGTCCGCGCCCTCCACCAGCTTCTGCCAGACAGCCGCGCCGGCCGACGGATCTGCCGGCCAGCCCCCGCAGCTGGCAGAAGTTGAACGGATCAGGCCCCGTCGGCACCGCCATCACGGTGGCGTGGACGAAGCTCGACCAGATCCCGAGGAGACCCGGTCACCCCAGTCTGCAGCTGCTCCCGGTCAGGTGGCGGCTTTCCCCGCTTGTCCGTGCGCGGCGATCTGGGCGGCCAGGTGGCCGCCGCCGTAGCCGTTGTCGATGTTCACCACCGCCACCCCGGGGGCGCAGGCGTTCAGCATCGTCAGCAGCGCCGCCAGGCCCTCGAAGGCCGCGCCGTAGCCGACCGAGGTGGGGACGGCGACCACCGGCGCCGCCACCAGTCCCGCCACCACGCTGGGCAGGGCACCGTCCATCCCCGCGACGACCACGATCACCGAGGCGCTGCGCAGGAGGTCGAGCCGGCTCAAGATCCGGTGCAGCCCGGCGACCCCCACGTCGGCGACCAGTTCGGCCCGCCGGCCCAGGAAGCGGGCGGTCAGCTCGGCCTCGCGGGCCACCGGCAGGTCGGACGTGCCCGCGGCTGCCACCACCACCAGCCCGCCGGTGGGTTCGGGCGGCTCGGACGGCCAC
>JAEYNS010000357.1 GCA_023412435.1 Actinomycetes bacterium
CGGCAAGCCGGTCACCGTCCGGGCGAAGGAAGTAGTCGTTGCCCCCGATCTTGCTAGGCGACTGAAGGCCGCCAAGATTCTCGAAGCGGATCGCGCGGCGTGGCGCGAGTAGTGGCGCTCCAGACCGTCATGAGCTAGGCGACGAGGCACGAGCTAACCGCGGCAGATGAGTGCACGGTCCGATCGCCGTGGCGCAGCGAGGAGCGCCCGCCTCCCGACGCGCAGAGCCGGCGCGGCGGCGCGGCGGCGCGCCGGCGGCTATAGAGTCACCAACGGCAGACCGTCTGACGAGCGTCCAACGTGCCGCCGAGTAACGAGGAGGTCCATGGTGGCCAGGAGACGCGTTGGGCTGGCGGTCTTCTGGCTCGGGGTCTTCTTGTTGTTTGTCCACACCACCCTGCCAGCACTGTGGGAGCTGTTCGGTCCCGGAACCCCGTACCCGCTCAGTTCGTTGAGCGGGCTGGGTGCCATTGCCACTGGCTTCACCCCTCCGCTTGGGGCTGCCTTGATGGTGGTCGCCGCCGTACTCGCCGGGCCTCACACAACCCATGAGGGAGCATGAACGAGCCAGCGCACTTCCCGACCGCGCTTTATCTCTACTTCGCCGCGGGCGGCACCACGGCCCTGATCCTGTTCGCGCTGGTGACGTGGACATGGCTCAGGACAAGGGCGGTCACCTCCGGACGACTGCGCTCAGGTCTGACCTGGCTTGGAGTCGGGTTCGCGTTCCTGCTGTCGTCCCAGTGGTTTGCGTGCGGTATCGGCGCCGGACCCGGCTTCCTCCTCGGTGACGACGATTCCGCCCGGCAGCCCTTCCTGGCCACAGCGGCCGCCGTCGCCGGAATGTTCTGCTCGGTCATCGGCTGGTTCGGCGTCCTGGTCGGCATGCGCTTCATCCACACATCGCTCAAGCAAGGCGTAACACGGGCCGGCGCAGACTCCGACCCCCACCAGGTCGCGCCGATCCCAACACGCTAGAGTCACAAGAAACCGGCGACATCCGCGGCAAAGTCAGATGGCTCCCTCGGGCGTCGGACGCGGAGCGCGACCGCATGCGGTCAGGATCGGCAGCCTCGTGTTCGGCGGGGTGACTCGGGACCGGCTGACCGCGAGGATGGATGCGTGGTTGATTCGAGCGCCCGCATGACCCGGCCGGCCCGCCTGGTGGCGGTCGACATGGACGGGACCTTCCTCGATGCCGAGCGCGGATATGACCGGGTCCGCTTCCGCCGATTGCATCAGCGACTCCAGGCTGCCGGTGTCCGTTTCGTCGTGGCCAGCGGCAACCAGTACTGGCAGTTACTGACCTACTTCGACGGCTTCCCCGACGTCCTCTACATCGCCGAGAACGGTGCCGTAGTGGCTACCGCGGAACGGGTGCTGAGAGTGGCGCCGTTCGAGCCGAGCGCGGTGGCTGCCGCGCTGGACTACGTGGACCGCCTGCCCGGCGTCGTCGCTCTGGCCTGCGGCGTGAAGGCCGCCTATGCCCGTCACGACACCGATCCCGGTGTGCTGGAGATGATGCGCCGGTACTACGTGCGGCTCGAACTCGTGGATGGCTGGGCCGAGATCGACGACGACCTGGTGAAGCTCGCTCTGGATTGCCCGGTGGAACGGACCGGCGCACTGTTGGCGGAGTTGGCCGTTGGGTTGCCCCGTGGTGTAGTTGCGACCTCGAGTGGGCACGGGGCCATCGATCTGGTGAGCCACGGGGTCAACAAGGGCGTGGCGCTGGCCTGGCTCGGCGAACGGTTAGGCATTGCCGCGGAAGAGATGATCGCCTTCGGCGACGGTGGCAATGACGTGGAGATGCTCGCCCTGGTCGGCCTCGGGGTGGCCATGGCCAACGCACCAGACGATGTCAAGAAACACGCTGACGTCCTGGCTGGAGGCCACGACGACAGCGGGGTGCTGGAGTTCCTTGAGCACCTCCCGGCCCAACCGTGGTCGAATCGCTCCTGACCACCGGATCGGGACCCACCTTCCAACACATGCGAACCGCAGCGGAACAGCCCGACCCTCGAGGACCAGGTGCCGGCCAGCGGCAGCCACCAAGCCCCAGACGCCGCCGCTTCGATAGGATCGACCGCGAACTCGGCGGCAGATCCGCGCGTTTCGGGCTGTTGCACCAGCTCGCGATCCGCAACACCTACCTCAACCACGACGCAAGCCCGGGCTGGACCCAACCTGCTGTATTTCGACGCCGACGACCGGTTCCTCGCCTACACGTACACCATCGACGGCACCGAAGAGCTCGGCGGGCGCATCGTCACCGAACGCCAGATCGTCGCCACCATTCCCGCCGACCTCGTGGCAATCCTCGGAAGCGAACGCGCCGCACAAGCGATCTGGCCCCGGACATACCTCGCCCCATCGGATCAGCCCACTGGGTGGAAGGGGAACGGCGAACCGGGCCGCGTGTCGCCCGGTCGGGATCTATCCTTGCGCTGTGATGGGCCGCATCGTCGCCGTGCTGACCGGCTGCGCGCTCTTGGCCTGTGCCTGGTGGATGACCGATCGCAACCACGCCGACCCGGCCGGTGAGTTCTCGTTCGACCTCCTCGTGGCCGCGCCCCCCTCGATGGCGCAGGTGGCCACGATCATCTCGGTGGGGACCGATGATGCGGGCGACCGGCACACGTTCTTCCCCGATGTCCACGACCCGGTGGAGGCAGTCGCCAACGATCCCGGAACTCCCTGCGCGGACCTTCCCACGATCGGACAGGCCCTGCAGCCAGCTCCCCGCTGGGTGGTGGTGGATGGGCCGGGACGCACCGCGGCCTGCCTGTTGAGCGGAAGATGGCGGTTGGCCGACCTGGTCGACCAGTCCGCGGCCAACCCGCGAGTCACACTCTCCAACGGATACCTGCACGTGGAGTACATCCCCACTGCGGAGCTCGCCGCCGAGCACGTCACCGACTTCCACCTTCGCGTCAGCTTCGCGGACCAGGTCGAGGCAACCGACCCGACCGCAGTCGTCTCCGGGCACACCGTGCAGTGGACCCGCCCCGACACCTTCTCAATGGGCGCCGCGCTGACCGCTTCGAGCCGCGTTGTCCCACTCCAACAGGAACTGGCTCCCTGGCTGGTCGCGGCGCTCGCACTACTCATCATCGCCGTCGGCCTCCTCTCCCCGCGCGCCCAGCCAGCACCAGTGGCCCCCGCCGCTGGCGATGCCGACCGGCACAGCGGCGTTCAGCCCAGGATGCACACGAGCCGCAACAGCCACAGCCACGCCACGGATCCAGATCTTGACAGCCCTTGGCGTCCACCCCGCTAGAGGACCAATCTCAGCTCCCCACGATCGACCATTCCGAGGCGGCGGCAGAGTGCGGTCAATGTGGGGGC
>JAEYNS010000063.1 GCA_023412435.1 Actinomycetes bacterium
CCTCCGAGCCGCAGGTGCCGCCGACGCTGATGCCGCCGCACGGGTCGGACGAGCCGCCCACCCTGCTCCACCACCGGCAGCGGCGCCACCCCGACGAGGGGTAGCGCTCAGCGCAGGTCGAGGTCAGGCAGTTCGTCGGCGGGGCTGAAGCCGTGGACGGCACCGAGGAAGGCGAGCGCCGCCTGGGCGGTGGAGATCTGGTTCTCGGCGCGTCGGAACCCGTGCCCCTCCTCGGGGAACAGCAGGTAGGCGACCGGCAGGCCTCTGGCCCGTACCGCCTCGACGATCCGCTCGGCCTGGCTCGGTGGCACCACCTTGTCCTGGCCGCCCTGCAGCACGAGCATGGGGCAGGAGAGCCGGTCGAGGTGGTGAATCGGGGAGCGCTCGAGGTAGACCTCCCGGCCCTGGGGATACGGTGCGACCAGCCGGTCCAGGTAGCGCGACTCGAACTTGTGGGTGTCGGTCGCCAGGGTCTCCAGGTCGCCCACACCGTAGAGGCTGATCCCTGCGGCGAAGACGTCGCTGCTGGTCAGCGCGGCGAGCGTGGTGTAGCCGCCGGCCGAGCCGCCCCGGATCGACAGCCGGTGCGGATCCGCCCTGCCCTGCCCGACCAGGGTGAGGGCTGCGTCCACGCAGTCGCGGACGTCGACGATGCCCCAGGCTCCCCGCAGCCGCTCCCGGTAGGCCCTGCCGTAGCCGGCCGAGCCGCCGTAGTTGACGTCCAGGATGCCGATCCCGCGGGAGGTCCAGAACTGGGTGGCCAGCCGAAACTCGGGGCCGGAGAACCCGGTCGGTCCGCCGTGGCTCCAGACCTGCACCGGGGGCAGCTCGCCGTCGGGGGCGGTGAAGGCGGGGTTGGTCGGCGGGTAGTACCAGGCGTGCACCTCGCCCTGGGGGCCCTCCCAGGTGACCGACTCGGCGCGGGAGGTCAGCGCCGGGTCAGGTACCCGCTCCGACGTAGCCTTCACCACCGTCCGCGCCCCGGTCTCCCAGTCCAGCTCGACCAGCGCTGCCGGGCGGTCGGCATAGCCCAGCAGGGCCAGGCAGCGCGACCGCGCCCCGCTGACCTGAGCGGAGACCGCGTCGGATTCGATCAGCTCGAGGTGGGCGTTGCGGCCCTCAGCGTGGTGGATGATCGCCAACGAGGCGAAGCCGTGCACCAGCACGCTGCAGCCGATCCGGCCGGCGTCGATCACGCAGTACGGCGCCGGGCCCAGCGTCCACGGCGCGCCGCAGAAGTCAGCAGGGGCCTCGTACACGAGCGCGGCGTGGGTCCCGTCCCAGCGGTGGAAGTTCCAGAAGCCGTCGGGGTCGGCCAGGAACACCAGCGAGCCGTCAGGGGACCACGCCGGGTAGACCGCCGAGACGCCGGGACCTCCCGCCACGTGCTGGACGTTCTGCGGGTCGGCCAGCGGCGCAACCTTGAGCAGGGTCGCGTCCCACGGCATGTCGGGGTGGTTCCACTCGACCCAGGCCAGCCGGCCGTCGACGGACAGTACAGGATGGGCGTAGAAGTCGGCGCCGCGCGCCAGCACCCTGCCACCGGCGGGGTTGTCCCCGTCCAGGTCGAGCGCGACGACGGTGGTCTCGGGCTCGACCCCCGGGCGGGAGTGGTCCTCCCTGACCGCGAGCACCAGTCGGCGGGCGGGATCCAGGAAGAGCGCGGCGTAGCGCCAGTGATCACCGGGGGCGAACTGGCGCGGCGACCCATCGGGCTCGACGACGTGCAGCGAACCGTCCGGCCAGGTCGAGTAGACCAGGATGCCGTCGGCCACCGTCCAGTCGCCGCCGCCGTACTCGTTCACCCCGGTGCGGACGTAGGAGTGAGGGGTCAGCTCGGTGCGACCGGCACCGTCCTCGCGCCACACCGAGACCCGACCGCCCTGCTCGGGATGGGCCTGGGTCCAGTAGCGCGCCCCGTCCGAGACGGTTCCGTAGGCGAGACCGACGGTCGCTGCCGTCAGGTCAGCGGCCGAAATGGGAGAGGTCCAGCTTCCGTAGGGCGCGTGCGGCATGGCCGTCACTGTAGCGCCGGGCAAAGCGGACGGCCCCGGCGCGGAGCCGGGGCCGTCCGTCAATCAACGCTCAGGAGAGCTTGTCGGTCTCGTCGTGGATCCGGAGGGCCACCTGGCTCAGCTTGGCCGAGTGGGCGCGTCCGTGGTGACCGCAGAAGAGGAGTTCGCCGCCGGAGGGGAGGGTTACCCGCACGTAGGCCTGGGCACCACAACGGTCGCAGCGGTCGGCTGCGGTCAGTGCGTCAAGGACGGAAGTGCTCATTGGGTCCTCACTCTCATCGCCAGGTAGTCACCATCATTCCCTGTCTGGAACAACGCAAAACGTGGGAATTGTTCCCCCGCTTCGCCGCTGCCCCTTCAGTGTAGGCGGTGCGGGTGACAGAGCCGGCCAGGCCCGACACCGTTGCACAACCTCCATCGAACTGTTACAGCGGCGAGATAATCTCACCCGGTGACGACGATGACCCCGCGGGCGGCAGAGGGCCGCGATTACGAAGCCAGACACCTGCTCGTGCTCGAGGGCCTGGAAGCGGTCCGCAAGCGCCCCGCGATGTACATCGGCTCGACCGACACCAAGGGCCTGATGCACTGCCTGTGGGAGATCATCGACAACTCGGTGGACGAGGCGCTGGCCGGGTTCGGTACCTCCATCACGGTCAAGCTGGACGCCGACGGCAGCATCGCCGTCGCCGACCGCGCCCGCGGCATCCCGGTCGACATCGAGCCGCGGACCAAGCTCACCGGCGTCGAGGTGGTCTTCACCAAGTTGCACGCCGGCGGCAAATTCGGGGCCGGCTCCTACAACGCCACCGGAGGCCTGCACGGCGTCGGGGCCTCGGTGGTGAACGCGCTGTCGTCCCGGCTGGACGTCGAGGTCGACCGCAACGGGGCCACCCACGCGATGAGCTTCCGGCGCGGTGTCCCCGGGGTGTTCGACGGCGACGGTCCGGACGCCCCGTTCACCCCCGGTGGGGGGCTGCGCAAGGTCGGCAAAACCGCGCGGGGCGCGACCGGCACCCGGGTGCGGTACTGGCCGGACCGGCAGATCTTCCTGCCGGGCGCCGAGTTGTCGCTCAAGCAGCTGCTCGACAGGGCCCGCCAGACGAGCTTCCTCGTGCCGGGGCTCGAACTGCAGGTCACCGACGCCCGCGCAGGCGAGCCGACCACAGAGGTGTTCCGTCACGACGGCGGGATCTCGGAGTTCTGCGACTTCCTGGCCGCCGACCCGCCGATCACCGACGTGATCCGGCTGCGCGGCACCGACAGGTTCACCGAGACCGTACCCATGCTCGACGAGAACGGCGCGATGACCCCGACCGACGTCGAGCGGCAGGTCGAGGTCGACGTCGCGCTGCGCTGGGGGACCGGCTACGACACCAGGGTCGCCTCCTTCGTCAACATCATCGCCACCTCCAAGGGCGGTACCCACGTCACCGGTTTCGAGCGCGGTCTGGTTCGGGCCTTCGCCCGCTCGCTGGACGGCACCCGCCTGCTGCGGGCCAACGAAGAGGTGACCAAGGACGACGTCCTTGAGGGCCTCACCGCGGTGGTCACCGTCCGGCTGGCCGAACCTCAGTTCGAGGGCCAGACCAAGGAGGTCCTCGGCACCCCGCCGGTCACCCGACTGGCGACCAGGATCGTGGAGAACGAACTGACCGGCTTCCTCACCTCGAACCGGGCAGCCCTGCGCAGTCAGGCGCGGGCCGTGATGGAGAAGGTGGTGGGCGCGTCCCGCACCCGGGTGCAGGCCCGTGCCCACCGGGACGCCCAGCGCCGCAAGAGCGCGCTCGAGTCGAGTTCGCTGCCGGCCAAGCTGGCCGACTGTCGCAGCACCGACCTGGACCGGAACGAACTGTTCATCGTCGAGGGCAACTCGGCGCTCGGCACCGCCAAGCTGGCCCGCGACTCCGAGTTCCAGGCGCTGCTCCCGATCCGGGGCAAGATCCTCAACGTCCAGAAGGCCTCAGTCGGCGAGATGCTGAAGAACGCCGAGTGCGCGTCCATCATCCAGGTCGTCGGGGCCGGCTCGGGACGGACCTTCGACCTCGACCAGGCGCGCTACAGCAAGGTCATCTTCATGGCCGACGCCGACGCCGACGGCGCGCACATCCGCACGTTGCTGACGACCCTGTTCTTCAAGTACATGCGCCCGCTGCTGGAGTCGGGGCGGGTGTACACCGCCGTCCCGCCGCTGCACAGGTTCGAGCTGATCAACCCCCGCAAGGGCCAGGAGCGCTACATCTACACCTACAATGAGGCCGAGTACCGCAGGAAGCTCGCCGAACTGACCAAGCGCGGGGTCGCGTTCAAGAAGCCGCAGCGCTACAAGGGACTGGGCGAGATGGACGCCGACCAGCTGGCCGACACCACGATGAACCCCCGGCACCGAACGCTGCGCCGGATCACCGTGGACGAGGCGGCGGCCGCCGAGTCGGTGTTCGAGAAGCTGATGGGCAACGATGTGGCGCCGCGCAAGCAGTTCATCATCGAGGGCGCCTACGCGCTCGACGCCGAACGCATCGACGCCTGAGCGGCGCTGTCCCGGGCCGGCTGCCGCCTAGTGCGGACGGACGCGGGCTGCCAGACCGCGGAGCATGCCGGTGGCCATGATGTGGTCGGCGGGCACGATCACGAGCCGGTAGGCCAGATCCAGCCAGGCCGGGCTGACCGTGCCCCGGTTGCGGATCAGCATCCGGGTGCCGCCCCCAACGGACGGTTCGAGGCTGAACGTCCACACCCAGTCAAGGCTTGCGCCGAACCGCTGCGCCCAGCCCGGCGGCAGGTGGGTTCGCGAATGCAGGACGAGCAGGCCGGGGGCGTCTGCCCGCTCGACGACGAACTCGGCCGTGCCGGGCGGCCCGTCAGGGATCGTGTCACCGGGGGAGAGCTCGCGGACGAATTGGGGATCGAGCCGGTCGGCGCTGGGGCGGTTGTCGGGGAAGAGAAGCTGGTCGACCCAGCGCGGCGTGTACCAGCCGGCGCGGTGCCAGCCGACCTGGGTGAGCCAGGGCCACACCTGCTCAGGTGGTGCCGGCAGGTCACCGGCGTGGTTGGTCACCAGCGTCGGGTTGCTGATCAACTCATCCCCGGCGAGCGGACGGTGGCGCTCCTGCGGTGTCGAGCCCGAGATCAGGCCGAGCCGGTACCAGAGCGCGTAGCCGCCGGCCAGGGCCCCGCCGAGCACCGCCAGACGTCCCCCTCGCATCGCAGCCTCCCCGGTTGGTCTGGCGAGATCCTCCCACGTGAGGTCGTCCTCCGCTGCCGAACCCGCGAACCGGACCGGCTGTCCTGAAGGGGTAGGTCGTGAGCTCAGCAGAGCTGTTCGAGCAGCCCGGAGTCGACGTCGTAGCGGAAGCCGCCGACGCTGGCGCGTCCGGCGATCAGGGGGTGGCCTGCCAGCAGGTCGACGTCCGCCTTCAGTCGTCCCAACTGGTCGGGATCGGCGCCCAGCTCAAGGTCGACGTCGGCGACGCCCGTGCTGTCGGCGATCCGGCGGTGCAACTCCTCCTCGTCGGTCGCCATCGCGCACCGGGTGTGCACCACGACGAGGATGCGGTCGACCCGCAGCAGGTTGACGGCCAGCACGCAGCCGTTCAGGGCATCGGCGGTGACGTGGCCACCCGGGGTGCGAAGGATCTTCGCCTCGCCGAGATAGAGGCCGATCATTTCCAGCGGCTGCAGGCGGGAATCCATGCAGGTGACGACGGCGACGCCGGCATGGGCGTAGCCGTCGAAGTTGCGCGGGGCGGAGGTGGCGTAGCGCCGGTTGGCGGTCAGCAGATCGTCGAACGGGGAGCTCACGGCGTCCACCTTAGGGCCAGGCTCAACGCTGGGTGGCCAGCACCTCCTTCAGGTACGTGTCGGAGAAGTCGGTCTGCACCTGCACCCACAGGGGCTGATGGTCCGACAGCTGCCAGGTGCGCCAGTCCTGGTAGCGCCGCAGCAGGCTGCGGTTCCTCGGGGAAGCGGGGACGAGGTGCTGGTAGATGGGCAGGTCTGCGTCGGTGAAGACGTCACCGAAGAGGTCGACGATCCCGCCGTCGAGGACCCGGAACCGGGGATCCTTCGCCCGCACTGCAATCTGGTCGTAGAAGTGGTCGCGGGTGGGCATCCGGTGGGCGTCGATCTGCTCCGGGACGATGAAGCCCCGGCGCTTGAGGGCCGTCATGGTCTCGTGCTCGGGGCTGACCACGTTGAAGTCGCCGAGCAGGATGTAGTTCTCGGCCTCCTGCAGGTTGCCGACCAGCTTGCTCTCGGCGTCCTGCCTGCGGGCGAAGAAGTCGACCAGGCTCCGGATCTCCGCGATCCGGCGGCGCAGGGCGGCCCCGGACTCGGCGCCGTAGTAGATGTGGACGGTGCACAGGTTGAACCGGAACCAGCCGGCCTGGAAGGCGACCAGGAACGGCGTCCTCGCGAACTGCTGACCCACCTGAGGGCCCGGCTGGTCGTCGTCCGGCGGCTCGGCGCGGGTCGCCGTCCGCTTGGTCTCGGGCATCACCAGTTGGCCGGACGGCAGCACGATCTCGCCTGCGATGTGGCGGAAGCTGACCTTCGCCTTGTCGAACAGGAACGCCATCCGCTCGCCGTTGCCGGAGACGCCTTCGGTGGCGTCGGTGAGGATGTAGTCCCAGCCCTCGCCGAGGATCGCCACCAGCTTCTCGAACTCGTTGAGGTTGCGGTTCACCTCCTGCAGCGCGATCAGGTCGAAGCAGGATGCGATCTCGGCCAGGTAGTACAGCGACTCGGGCAGCCGTCCCGAGGAGAACTTGCTGGCCCCGAAGTCGCGGATGTTCCAGGTCGCCAGCAGCACCGTGGCGTCGGAGCGGCGGGCCCTCAGCGGAGCCAGGGTGGCCCGCATCCTCAGCAGCCGCTCGGCGCAGCGCGAGCGCATCGTGCGGTCCTCGAACTCGAGGATGCCGGTGTAGAGGTTGGACATGGGGTGCCCTCTCGTCGTCGGCAAGCTAGCACCGCGGTCCGTCCGGTGCCAGAGGCTCGGAACCGTCCGGTCAGGCCGCGGGTCAGCCCAGCTCGTCGATCTCCCGGAGGGCGCGCGTCACCGCCTCCCGGTCGGGCGCGGTCAGGTCGTCGTGCTCGGCGATGGACGCCACGGCGTCCCTGGCCTCGGCAGCGCCGGGCGGATCGTCGAGTCGTAGCCGCAATTCGGCGAGGTAGGCCCACGCGGCGGCGGCCTCGGCGACGGCGGCGTCCGGGTGGCGCCGGAGCGCGGCAGCGCGCACCCGCTCGGCCTGGGCGTCGTCACCGTGGGAGTCCGCGATCACGACGGCGTGGTCGAGCGAGCGGGCAACCTGACCGCCGCCCTCGGAGACCCACTCCGTGCGGTCGTCCACCGAACGGGGCTGCTCGTGGGCGCCGGACGGCCTGCGGCTGACCCGGATCCAGTTCCCGTCGGGGTCGACGACGCTGAACCCGCTCAACCCGGCGTTGTTCGCGCGTCGCCGCGGCCTGGTGATGCGCGGCAGGCCGCTGAGCGGGATCCGTCCGTAGCGGGCGGACAAGCCCGCGGTGAAGAGGGAGTGCAGCGGCTCGGTGTCGGCGACGACGACGCCGCAGGTGCCGTGGTTCGCCTCAGGGGTGAGGCCGTCCAGCCCGTAGTAGTGGAGCACGACACCGCCCCGTTCGAGGGCCACGTACGGGTTCGGGCGGAGCTGGTGGTAGGTGACGGTGAGACCGAGCGCCGTCCAGAACTCCGCCGTCGCGTCGACGTCCCGGCACGGGAGCATCGGCACCATCACGGCGTCCTCGGCTGCGTCCATCCCGCGACGCTACCCCTGCGCCCGGCTCACGGGAACCCTCACCCGACCGGACGGATGTCGCCGAGAACGGCGACGAGCGTCCAGTCAGGAGGCGCAGGGTCCGTCCCCGTGGGCCGGGGAACCGTCCCCGTGACCCGGGGAACCGTCCCCGTGACCCGGTCAGGGGTGGTAGCGGGAGCCGATCGCCGCGATCGGCTGGCCGGCGGGCGTGCCGGAGCCGTCGCGGCGGGAGTCGGGGGCGGGGAGCTCGATCGGGGATCCGCTGGCGGCGGACGCGACCGCGGGCTCCGGGCCGACCCAGGCCAGCAGCAGGGTGTCCTCGCCCTTCAGGAAGCGGTGGCAGCGCACCCCTCCGGTCGCCCTGCCCTTGCCCGGGAACTCCGCGAACCGGGTCACCTTCACGGTGCCCGGCTCGGTGCCCGGCAGGGCGCTCGACGAGCCAGCCACCGTCACGACCACGGCGTCGCTGACGGCCGAGGCGCCGAAGGACACCACCCGCGCGCCGGGGGAGAGCTTGATGCCGGCCATCCCGCCTCCGGCGCGTCCCTGGGGGCGCACCGCGCTGGCAGCGAAGTGCAGCAGCTGGGCGTCGGAGGTGACGAACACCAGCTCGTCGAGGTCGTGCAGCAGCTCGACAGCCCCGACCACCGAATCGCCGTCGTCGAGCCGAATCACCTCCCAGGCGTCCTTGCTGAGCAGGTCGGGGGTCACCCGCTTCACCACGCCGGCGGCGGTGCCCAGCGCCCACCCGTAGGTGTCGGACGACAGGCTGGTGAGGGCGAGGATGCGTTCCCCCGGATGCAGGTCGATCACCTCGCCCGCCAGCGAGCCGCCCTTCAGGTTGGGTGCGGACGCGGTCACCGGCACTGACGGCAGGTCGATCGCCTGGCAGCGGATCAGCCGTCCGGCAGTGGTGAGCGCGCCGTACTCGCCCCTGGCCGTGGTCCGTGCGGCGGAGAGCACGACATCGTGGACGGCGCGCGGCCCCGAGCTGGGCAGCGGGTCGGCAGTGTCGGCCCTGGCCAGCAGGCCCGCGGAGGAGAGAAGGACCCAGCACGGATCGTCGGCCACCTCCAGCGACGCCGACGCCGCCGTGACGGTGGTCCCCGCCGATTCCAGCAGAATGGTCCGGCGCGGCGTCCCGTGGGTGCGGGCCACCTCGTCCAGCTCGGCGGCAACGACCTCGCGCTGCCGGTCGTCGCTGTCGAGGATCGCCTGCAGGTCGGCGATCGTGTTGAGCAGCTGCTCGCGCTCGGCCTCGAGCTCGATCCGGCTGAACCTGGTCAGCCGCCGCAGCTGCATGTCCAGGATGTAGTTGGTCTGGGTCTCGGTCAGCTCGAAGGCCTCCATCAGGCGCACCCGCGCCTGGCCGGCGTCGTCCGAGCTGCGGATGATCGCGATCACGTCGTCGATGTCGACGATCGCGATCAGCAGGCCGTCGACCAGGTGCAGCCGGTCGGACGCCTTGCCCAGCCGGAACGCCGAGCGCCGCCGGATCACCTCAAGGCGGTGGTCGAGGTAGACCTCGAGCATCTCCTTCAGGCCGAGCGTCGCGGGCTGGCCGTTGACAAGGGCAACCGCGTTGATGCCGAACGAGTCCTCCAGTTTGGTGAGCCGGTAGAGCTCCTCCAGCAGGGCCTCGGGGTTGATGCCGTTCTTGACCTCGATCACCAGCCGGGTTCCGTTGGCCAGGTCGGTCAGGTCCTTGATGTCGCTGATCCCGGTCAGCTTCTTGCTCTGGACCAGGGTCTTGACCTGCTCCATGATCCGCTCCGGGCCGACCATGTACGGCAGTTCGGACACGACGATGCCCTTGCGGCGGGCGTGCACCTGCTCGATACGCGCGCTCGCCCTGACCTTGAACACCCCGCGGCCGGTGGCATAGGCCTCCCGGATGCCGTCCAGCCCGATGATCTTGCCGCCGGCCGGCAGGTCCGGGCCGGGGATGAAGCGCATCAGCTCGTCGACCCCGGCCTCAGGGTGGCGCAGCAGGTACTTGCAGGCCTGGACGGTCTCGACCAGGTTGTGCGGCGGGATGTTGGTGGCCATCCCGACCGCGATGCCCGTCGTCCCGTTCACCAGCAGGTTGGGGTAGGCCGCCGGCAGGACGACCGGCTCGGTCTCCTCGCCGTCGTAGTTCGGACGGAAGTCGACGGTGTCCTCGCCGAGCCCTGCGGTCATCGCCACTGCGGCGGGTGCCATCCGGCACTCGGTGTACCGCATCGCTGCGGGGCCGGAGTCGAGCGAACCGAAATTGCCGTGCCCGTCCACCAGGGGCAGCCGCATCGCCCAGGGCTGGCCCAGGCGCACCAGGGCGTCGTAGATCGCGGCGTCGCCGTGCGGGTGCAGCTTGCCCATCACCTGGCCGACCACCCGCGCGCACTTGACGTGGGAGGAGTCGGGACGGATCCGCATCTCGTCCATGGTGTAGAGGATCCGGCGCTGCACCGGCTTCAGGCCGTCCCGGGCGTCCGGCAGCGCGCGGGAGTAGATCACCGAGTAGGCGTACTCCAGGTAGCTGGTCTCCATCTCGGCGGACACGTCGATGTCGACGATCCGTTCGGCCACCTCGTCGTCGGTGGGCGGCTTGACCATGTTCTCATCTCCTCGCGCCCCCTGTGGGGCCCCTTGATTCTGCCGCAGCCGAGCGCGGACGGTCGCGCGGACGCGCCCGTCGTCAGGTCAGGCCAGCTCGGGCAGGTCGCGCAACTGGGCCAACAGGCCGCGACCGTCCGCCGCCCAGCGGACCGGGACGTCGGACGGCCGGTCCTCGTCCTCCTGGAGGGATGTGGGGGTGCCGTGGGCCAGCACCTGCTCGGCCGGGGAGAGCTGGCGGATGGCGATCGCCCTGACGTTGTCGGGGGCCACCGCGGCGAACTCGCCGTAGATCGCCGGGTCGTGCTGGCCGTCGTCGCCGACCAGCAGCCAGCTGATGTTCGGGAAATCCCGGGTCAGCTGCAGCAGGGCCTCGCGCTTGTGCTGCAGCCCGGAGCGGAACCACCCGGTGTTGGTGGGCCCCCAGTCGGTCATCAGCATCGCCCCGGCCGGGTAGGCGTGCCGCTTCAGGAACCGGGAGAGGAAGGGGTGGGTGTTCCAGGCCCCGGTCGACACGTAGACCAGCGGCGCCCCGGGGTGGGCAGCCAGCAGCTCGGTGTACAGCCGCGCCATACCCGGAACCGCCTGCCGCGCCGACTCGTCGCGGATGAAGCTGTTCCAGAACGCGATCAGCGGACGGGGCAGCAGGGTGGTGATCACCGTGTCGTCGATGTCGGACACGATCCCGAAGGTCTCGGCGTCGTCGATGACCTGTACCGGGGCGAGTGCCTTCTTCGAGCCGGGGCTGCGGATCTCGACGGTCTGCCAGCCGGGCTGCAGCCCGTGGTCGCGCACCCGCAGGTCGATGTAGCCGCCCCGGTCGGTGACCGCCCTGATCTCCTGGCCTCCGATTCGCAGCACCACCGGCACCCGCACGCACGGCGCGGTGACGAAGTTCCGGAAACCGCGTCGCTTCACGAACTCCTGGGTGGCCTTGCGCAGCGGGGTGCGGGCCCGCCGCGGCATCAGCACCACCCGGCCCAGGATCCGCACCGAGGCGCTGGTGCCGTAACCGGTGTAGCAGATGACGTGCTCCCGCCAGCCCAGCGAGCGCCACAGCCGTTCCCCGATCCGGTCGATCGCTTCCTCGATCCGCGCGGCGATGAAGGGGCGGGTGCTCACGGGCGACAGAGTATGCGATCCGTTCCCGCCGGGCGATGCGACCGGTCCAGGAATTCCCCTCGCGCGCGGTGGGCGTGGAAAGATGGCGCAATGAGTCCACGCCCCGGTCTGGCGCTGCCCGCGTCGCTCGTCGAGGAGATCCGCGACTGCGGCTACTTCCCCGAACTGATCGCGGACGCCATCTCGCTGGCGCGCGGAGCCGAACCGGTGGAGGCCCACCTCGTCCACCACGAGGCGACCTTCAGCCAGGACGAGATCCAGCGCCACCTGTCCGTCCTCCTGCTGACCCCGACCCGGCTGGTGGTGGGGCACACCGACGAGAACGCCGCCCCCGGCGAGCCGATGCGCGCGGTGACCACCACCGAGTCCGTGCCGCTGGGCAGAGTCGGCTCGGTGGCGCTGAGCCAGGTGGTCGACCACCCCGAGTCCTACGGCACCCGCAAGTCGCGCGTGGTGGAGGCGTGGCTGACCATCAGCTGGGGCACGACGCGGCGCATCGAGCTCGAGCCGGCCCGGTGCGGTGACCCGAACTGCGAGGCCGACCACGGCTACAG
>JAEYNS010000064.1 GCA_023412435.1 Actinomycetes bacterium
CAGGTTGTGCTCGCGGGCACCGCGGATCGTCAGGCGGTCATTCACGCCGATCATCGTATGTCGCGGTACTGACAGGTCCCAGCCGGGTTCGCGCTGGGCATTGGCGAGCGGGTCGGTGGCACACACCGCTACCGGGGACATATCTTGAACCCCATGAGGCAGTTGGGCGGATCCATCCCCGTGAAGGAGATCCGTCACCTCGCCCGCGAGGCCGACCAGAGCCTGCTGCGCGACACCATGGACATCCGCGAGGAGGACTGGCAGGGCCCGAGCCTGCTGCCGGGGTGGACCCGGGCGCACGTCGCCACCCACCTCGCCAGGAGCGCGGACGAGATGCGCAGGCTGACCGAGGCCTGGCTGGCGGGTGTCGAGACCGACGAGCCCAGCGCCGAGGAGCGGTTCACCACCCTCGAGCGCGGCGCGGAGCGCACAGGCCTCGAACTCCAGATCGACCTCGACACCGCGGCCACCTCGCTCACGACCTTGTGGAACAGCGTCTCCGACTGGCACCGTCCGGTCCGGCTGCTGGGTCGCACCCGGCCGCTCGCGACACTGCCGGTGGCCCGGCTGCACGAAGTGGTGGTCCACCATGTCGACCTGGACTGCGGGTTCTCGCCCAGCCGGGTACCGCCGGCCGCCGCGTCGTGGCTGCTGTCCTGGGTCCACTCGCGGGTGCGCGACCTCGACCGCCCCGCGGTGCGGCTGGAAAGCTCGTCCGGGTTGAGCGGGACGGTGGGGCGCGGTGAGGCGCGCGAGGTACTGCACGGCACCGACGCCGACCTGTGGGCGTGGCTCAGCGGGCGGGCGCCGCTGGTGGCGCCGGACGGCAGCCTGCGGGAACCGCTGCCGTTGCTGCCCTAGCCCTGGCCGCCCATCGTGTCGGTCGGCTCCCCTGCCGCCGCGGCGAGGAGCCGCGCGTCCCGGCGGGACTTCAGCAGGCTGGCCACCGTGGTGATCGCGAGGGTACCGACGATCACCAGCAGGGAGGCCCAGATCGGGATCTCACCGTTGATGCCGAGAGCCGCGTCGAGGTGGTACTCGTGCATGGCGTGCAGCACGAGCTTGACGCCGATGAAGGCGAGGATCACCGACAGCCCCACCGACAGGTAGACCAGCCGCTGCAGCAGGCCGCCGATCAGGAAGTACAGCTGTCGCAGGCCCATCAGCGCGAACACGTTGGCGGTGAAGACCAGGTAGGCCTCCTGGGTGAGGCCGAAGATCGCCGGGATCGAGTCGAGCGCGAACAACAGGTCGGTGGAGCCGAGCGCGACGATGACGAACAGCATCGGGGTCACGAACCGCTTGCCGTTCTCGACGACTGTCAGCTTCGTCCCGTGGTACTGGCCGGTGGAGGGGAACACCCGCTTCACCCAGCGCATCACCGGGTTGTCGAGGTCCTCGTCGTCGTCGCCCTCCTCCTTGACGTAGTCGAGGTAGAGCTTGACAGCGGTGTAGATCAGGAAGGCGCCTAACACGAAGAACACCCAGCTGAACCGCTCGTTCGCGGCCGCGCCGACCGCGATGAAGATGCCGCGGAAGATCAGTGCGAGGACGATGCCGACCATCAGCGCGAACTGCTGGAGGTGCCGGGGCACCCGCATGTTGGCCATGATGATGACGAAGATGAACAGGTTGTCGACCGACAGGCTGTACTCGGTCAGCCACCCGGCGAGGAACTCCGCAGCGTACTGCGGGCCGGAAAAGTACCACACCCCGAGGCCGAACAGGATCGCCAGGCTGGAGAAGATCCCGATCGCGATCCCGCACTCCTTCATGGAGGGCTCGTGGGGCCGTCGCCCGATGATCAGCAGGTCGACCGCAAGAATCGCGGCCAGGGCAATGATCGTGACGATCCAGACCTCAACGGTCACGTGCATTCGGGGTGCCTCCCAAGGCGGTTCACAGGACCGGACGCCGGTAGACGGCGACGGGGTCCACCACTGATTGTGACAGCCGAGCCCACCCCGGGCCAATCCGCCGGCTGGTCAGCGGGTGGCCGCCAGCAGCTGCCGCAGGCTCTTCTTGATGTCGGCCACTTCGTCGCGCAGCCGGGCCGCCAGCTCGAACTGGAGGTCGGCGGCGGCCGCGTGCATCTGCTCGGTCAGCTCCTGAACGAGGTTGGCCAGTTCGACCGCCGGCAGGGCCGCCAGGTCGCGGGCCTGGGTGACGTCGAGCGGCACCGGGGCGACGCCCCGCCGGCCGGGCACCCGGCCGACCAGGCTGGCCGAGTCGGCCTCCTCCCGCGCCAGCATGTCGGTGATGTCGGCGATCTTCTTGCGCAGCGGTTGCGGGTCGATCCCGCGCTCGGTGTTGTAGGCGACCTGCTTGGCCCTGCGGCGGTTGGTCTCGTCGATGGCGGCCGCCATGGACGGCGTGATCTTGTCGGCGTACATGTGCACCTGGCCGTCGACGTTACGGGCCGCCCGGCCGATGGTCTGGATCAGCGACCGCTCGCTGCGCAGGAAGCCTTCCTTGTCGGCGTCGAGGATCGCGACCAGGCTGACCTCGGGCAGGTCGAGGCCCTCGCGCAGCAGGTTGATGCCGACCAGGACGTCGTACTCCCCCAGCCGCAGTTCGCGCAACAGCTCGATCCGGCGCAGGGTGTCCACCTCGGAGTGCAGGTACCGGGTGCGGACGCCGTTCTCCATCAGGTAGTCGGTGAGGTCCTCGGCCATCTTCTTCGTCAAGGTGGTGACCAGCACGCGCTCGTCGCGGGCGCTGCGCTGCCGGATCTCGCCCATCAGGTCGTCGATCTGGCCGCG
>JAEYNS010000108.1 GCA_023412435.1 Actinomycetes bacterium
CTCGCACGGGTCATCCTCGGGTCGCCGGCGGCCACCTTCTACAGCAACTACGCCAGTGACCGGACGCTGCCCTGGCAGGCCAGGGCGCACGAGGCCCGGGCACGGTTCGTCCTGCCCCGGCCAGGCAAGGAGGGCCTGCGGGTCACCGTCTAGGCCACCGCAGGCCGTCCGTCACCAGATGCTGACGCGCTCGTCCGGCTCCAGCCAGGCGGCGTCGTCCGGGCCGACCCCGAAGGCCTCGTAGTAGGCGTCGACATTGCAGACCACCTGGTTGACCCGGAACTCCTCGGGCGAGTGCGGGTCGGTGGCCACCTGCTGGCGGACCGCCTCCTCGCGGCGCTTGGTCTGCCAGACCCTGGCGTAGGACAGGAAGAACCGCTGGGCCGCGGGGATGCCGTCGACCGCCGGCGGCTCCACCCCGTCGGTGGCCAGCTGCCAGGCCTTGTAGGCGATCCCCACCCCGCCGAGATCGCCGATGTTCTCCCCGAGGGTGAGCCTGCCGTTGACCTTCGCGTCCGGGACGAGGGCCGGGCTGAGCCCGTCGTACTGCCCGACCAGGCTGGCCGTCCGGGCCTCGAAGGCCGTCTTGTCGTCGGCCGTCCACCAGTCCCGCAGCCTGCCCTCGCCGTCGCAGGTCGAGCCCTGGTCGTCGAAGCCGTGCCCGATCTCGTGACCGATCACCGCGCCGATCGCCCCGTAGTTGATCGCGTCGTCCGCGGCGGCGTTGAAGAACGGCGGCTGCAGGATTGCGGCAGGGAAGACGATCTCGTTGCGCAGCGGGTGGTAGTAGGCGTTGACGGTCTGCGGGGTCATCAGCCACTCGTGGCGCCGGATCGGGCCGCCGAGCTTGGAGACCTCGTCGTCGAAGGCGAAGGCGGCCGCCCGCAGCACGTTGCCGCCCAGGTCGCCGGGACGGATCTCCAGCCCGGAGTAGTCCTTCCAGATCTCGGGGTAGCCGATCTTCGGGGTGAACTTCTCCAGCTTGGCGAGCGCTTCGGCGCGGGTCTGGTCGGTCATCCACTCCAGTCCGGTGATCGAGATCCGGTAGGCCTGGATCAGGTGGCCGACCAGGTCGTCCATCCGCTCCTTGGCGACCGGGGAGAAGTGCTGCTCGACGTACAGCTTGCCGACCGCCTCGCCGAGGAACCGCTCCACGAGGTCGACGCCGCGCTTCCACCGCTCGCGCATCACGGGGGTGCCCTGCAGCACCTTGCCGTAGAAGTCGAACCTGGCCTGCGCCATGGCCTCGGGCAGGTAGGGGGACAGGTTGGACGTCGCCGCCCAGCGTGCCCACACCTTCCAGTCCTCGACCCGTGACTCGGTGAGCAGGGCGGACAGCTCCGCCACGAAGGACGGCTGCATGACGATCACCGTCTCGACGTCGATGCCGGCGCCGGCCAGGATCCGGCTCCACGGCAACCCGGTGGCATCCAGGTCGGCCAGGGAGGTCGGGTTGTACATCGCCACCATGTCGCGGGTGCGCACCTTGTCCCAGTGCAGCCCGGCGACCGCGGCCTCGAGTTCGAGGACGACGCCCGAGGCGCTGCCGCTGATCCCGGCCATCATCAGCGTCCGGTCGACGTGGTCGCGGTAGGACGCGAGGATCCCGGCGTGCTGCTCGAGCCGGTAGTACTCCTCGTCGGGCAGCCCGATCCCGGCCTGGCCGAGGAACAGCGCGTAGGTCGACGGGTCACCCGGGTCGGCGTCCACGTCCAGGAAGAACGGCGCCCCGGTGCCGCGGCGCAGGCTGCGGGCGAAGTAGTCCAGCAGGTCGTCCAGTCCGCCGATGGCGTCGATCTCGGCGAGGATCGGGGCCAGGGGCTCCAGCCCGCTGGCGTTCACCCGGTCGACGTCGATGAACGAGCCGTACAGGTGCTCGACCTTCGCCGCCTCCGAGCCCGGTGCGGAGCCGGACAGGCCGGTGACGATGTCGCGGATCGCCACCTCGGCGGCGTCCCGCAGGTCGATGAAGGCGCCCGCGGCCGACCGGTCCTCGGCGATCTGTGCGGTGGCGAGCCAGCGGCCGTTCACGTGCCGGAAGAGGTCGTCCTGGGGACGGATGGTCGGGTCGAGATCGAAGTCGGTCACGCCGGCCACCCTACCGGGCCGCCAGTGGCGTTCCGGCTCGGGGCGGGGGCCGGCTGCTAGCTTTTCCCTGACGAACGGCCGATGCCGGCCGCCGACCCCCGGGAGGTCAGAGATGTCCGTCCTCGACAGGCCCGCCACCGACCCCGCTCCCGCCTATTCGCTGGGCGCGGACGCCGTCCTGGCCGCCCTCGACGCCACTCCCACCGGGCTGACCAGCGACCAGGCCCGACGCCGGCTCGCCGACCACGGGCCCAACCGCCTGCCGGACCCGCCGCGGGACAGCGCCGTGAAGCGGTTCCTCAAGCACTTCGACGACATCCTCGTCTACATCCTGTTGGCGGCCGCCGCGCTGAAGGCGGCGCTGGGGGAGTGGATCGACTTCTGGGTGATCCTCGCCGTCGCGGTGATCAACGCGGTGATCGGGTACGTCCAGGAGGGCCGCGCCGAGCACGCGCTGGAGGGGATCCGCAGCATGCTGTCGGCCCAGGCGCAGGCCCGCCGCGACGGCGAGTGGGTTTCGGTCCCGGCCGAGGACCTGGTGCCCGGCGACGTCGTCAGGGTGACCGCCGGCTCCCGGGTGCCGGCCGACCTTCGGCTGATGGAGGCCAGCAACCTTCGGGTCGAGGAGGCCGCGCTGACCGGCGAGGCGGTGCCGTCCACCAAGTCGGTCGACCCCGTGCCGGCCGGCACCGGCGTCGGCGACAGGTCGTCGATGCTGTTCTCGTCCTCGATCGTCTCGGCCGGCCAGGGTGTCGGGGTGGTCACCGCCACCGGAGCCGACGCCGAGATCGGACGGATCACCACCCTGCTGTCCGACATCGAGACTTTCGACACCCCGCTGACCCGTCAGATCGCCGCCTTCGGCAAGGGGCTCGCCGGGGTCATTGCGATCATGGCGGTGGTGATGGTGGCGATCGGCAAGTGGCTGCACGCGATGCCCGCCGGAGACCTCATCTCGGCCACCATCGGGTTCGCCGTCGCGGCGATCCCGGAAGGTCTGCCCGCCCTGGTCACCATCACCCTCGCCCTCGGGGTGCAGCAGATGGCGCGGCGCAACGCGATCATCCGCAAGCTGCCGGCAGTGGAGACGCTGGGCGCTGTCACCCGGATCTGCTCGGACAAGACCGGCACGCTGACCACCAACGAGATGACCGTCCGCAGCGTCGTCACCCGCGCCGGCGAGTACGCGGTCGCCGGGCTCGGCTACGATCCGTCCGGCTCGATCACGCTGGGCGACAAGCCGGTGACGCTGCGCGAGCGCGGCGACCTGCGGGCCGTGGTGACTGCGATGAGCGTGGTCAACGACGCCGTCGTCAGCCAGGGCGAGGACGGACGCTGGACGCTGGTCGGCGAGCCCACGGAAGGGGCGCTGCGCACCCTCGGCCTCAAGGCAGGCTTCGACGCCGCCGGCTACCCCCGGACAGCGGTGCTGCCCTTCGACTCCGAGCACAAGTACATGGCCACCGCCAACACGACGCCGGAGGGCAACCGGGTGATCCTCGTCAAGGGCGCCCCCGACCGGCTGCTCGACCGCAGCGCGACCGAACTGTCGGCCACCGGGCAGGCGCCGCTGGACCGGCAGTGGTGGGAGGACGAGATCGCGCGGCTGTCCAGCCAGGGGCTGCGGGTGCTGGCCGCCGCCAGCCGTCCGATGGCCGAGGGTGACGGCCTCGACCACGACTCCCTCACCGGGCTGGTGATGCTCGGCGTCACCGGCATCGTCGACCCGCCCCGTCCCGAGGCGATCGCCGCCATCGCCACCTGTCACACCGCCGGGATCAAGGTGACGATGATCACCGGCGACCACGCCGGCACGGCGACCGCGATCTCCCGCGAGATGGGGATCTTCGACGAGGCCACCGAGGAGGCGGTGACCGGCGCCGAACTGGAGGCCGCCACCGACGAGGAGCTGCGGATCATCGTCGACCGCACCGAGACCTTCGCCAGGACCAGCCCCGAACACAAGCTGCGGCTGGTGAAGGCCCTGCAGGCCAACGGCGAGGTGGTCGCGATGACCGGCGACGGGGTGAACGACGCCCCCGCGCTGAAGCGCGCCGACGTCGGTGTCGCGATGGGCATCAAGGGCACCGAGGCCACCAAGGAGGCGGCCGAGATCGTCCTGGCCGACGACAACTTCGCCACCATCGAGTACGCCATCGAGGAGGGCAGGCGGATCCACGACAACCTGCACAAGTCGGTGCTGTTCCTGCTGCCGACCAACGGCGCCCAGTCGCTGGTGGTGCTGGTCGCCGTGCTGTTCGGGCTGACCCTGCCGCTCGACCCGGTCCAGATCCTGTGGGTCAACATGATCACCGCTGTCACGCTCTCGCTCGCGCTGGCCTACGAGCCCGCCGAGCCCGACATCATGCTCCGTCCGCCGCGCCCGCCGAACACGCCGCTGGTCAGCGCGAGGTACCTGCCCCGGCTGGCGATCGCCTCGGTGGCGATCGCGGCGGCGACGCTCGCCACCTTCCAGCTCGCCGTCGGGCTGGGGGCGGACCAGGCGGTCGCCCAGACCTGGGCGGTCAACACGCTGGCGCTCGGGCAGGCGGCCTACCTGTTCAACTCGCGGTTCCTGCGGGAGTCGAGCCTGCGCCGGGAGGCGGTGGTCGGCAACCCTGTCGTGGGGGCCGGGGTCGGGGTGCTGGTCGTGCTGCCGGTGCTGTTCGCCTACCTTCCCGGGCTGAACACCTGGTTCGGCTCGG
>JAEYNS010000138.1 GCA_023412435.1 Actinomycetes bacterium
GTCGTGGATCCTGCCCAGGGCGTCGGTGGCGGTGGTTGTGATCACGGTGCAGGTGGTGAGCCAGCTGGCGTCCGGCGCCTTCCAGAACTCGTACAGGCCCGCCATCACCAGCAGGCCGCCGTCGGACGGCCGGATGAAGAACGGTTGCTTGACCGGCTTGCCGCGCCGGTCGAGTTGCTCGGTGGTGTACCACTCGTAGTAGCCGTCGGCCGGCAACAGGCAGCGTCGGGCGGCGAACGCCCGGCGGAAGGCCGGCTTGTCGGCCACCGTCTCGACCCGGGCGTTGATCATCCGGGCTCCCTGGTTCGGATCCTTCGACCACGACGGCACCAGCCCCCACTTCAGCGCGACCAGCTTGCGGCGCTTGCCCGCGACACCGGCCCGCTCGACGACTCCCGGGACCAGGTCGGTGGGGGCGACATTCCACGACGGCGGCGGCAGATCGACAACCTCGTCGATGTCGAAGGTGTCGGCCAGGAGTTCCTGGCTGGCCGAGGATGCGTAGCGTCCGCACATGGGGTCACCCTAACTTCCGGCCCCGACGGCGGCTGTTGCCCGGTTCTGCTTGGCAGTAGGGCGTGGGCGCGCTAGGAATGAGCCATGACCATTCTGCGTGCCGTCGCCAGGACCATGCTCGCCAGCTACTTCGTGGTGAACGGGATCAAGGCCTACCGCCACCCCGAGCAGTTCACCGCGGCGGCCGAGCCGGTCGCCGAGAAGCTGCTGCCGCTGGCCAAGTCCACGCTGCCCAGCCAGGCCGCGGTCTACCTGCCCGACAACACCGTGTCGCTGGTGCGGGCCACCGGTATCGCCCAGATCCTCGGCGGGCTCAGCCTCGCCACAGGGATCGGACGGCGGCTCGGCGCGGGCGCACTCACCCTCACGATGGTGCCGCACGTGCTGGCGTCCAACCCGCTGCAGGCTCTCGGCCAGGAGCGCGAGGAGCGCTACGGCAAGCTCAGCAAGAACGTCGCCCTGCTCGGTGGGGTCGCGCTCGCCGCGATGGACACCGAAGGCCGCCCGAACCTGGTCTGGCGGGCCAGGGCCCAGAAGGAGATTTTCGCCAAGGAGTCGTCACGCGCCAAGCGGGCCGCCGAACGCCAGGCCAAGGAACTCGCCAAGGCGGCACGCCGCACCGCAGGCAAGGCCCGCAAGGAGATTGCGAGCGTGCTTTCTTGATCCCCTGGAAGGCGCCGTCGTCGCCTTCCCCGGTCACCGGGGAGGTAGTGGTCCCCGGCTCGAAGTCCGCGACCGCCCGCAGCTACCTGCTCGCCGCCGTCGCCGACGGGCCCAGCACCCTTCGCGGGGTGCTCAACGCGCGTGACACCGAGTTGATGCGCGGCGGGCTGACCGGACTGGGCGTCGAGTTCGCCGATCTCGGTCCGGACAGCGTCAGGGTGCGACCGCCGCGCAGCTTCCGCGGCGGGGCCACCATCGATGTGGGGCTCGCCGGCACGGTGATGCGCTTCCTGCCTCCGCTCGCAGCGCTCACCACCCCTGCCACCCACTTCGTCGGCGACCCGGGGGCGGCCGCCCGTCCGGTGGCCCCCCTGCTGGGTGCCTTGGTCGCCCTCGGCGCCCAGGTCAGCGAACCCCACCGACTCCCGTTCAGCGTGTCAGGGACGCTGCGCAGCGGCGAGGTCTCGCTGGACGCCTCAGCTTCCAGCCAGTTCATCTCCGCGCTGCTGCTCGTCGGTGCGAGGCTGCCGGAAGGGCTCACCGTCACCCACACCGGCGATCGGCTGCCGTCGCTGCCGCACATCGAGATGTCGGTGCGCATGCTCGCAGAGCGCGGTGTGCCGGTGGAGCGACCGACGGCCAGGACCTGGCGGGTTCTGCCCGGCCGGGTGTCACCGGTCGCCGAGCAGGTCGAACCCGACCTGACCAACGCCGCGAGCCTGCTGGCGGCGGCGGTGATCACCGGCGGCCGGCTCACCACCGCCTGGCCCGAGCAGTCCCTGCAGGCCGCCGACACCCTGGCGGCAGCCCTGGTCAGCTTCGGCGCCGAGATCAGCTACGAAGGTTCCGGCACGAGCCGCCGGATCACGGTGCAGGGCCCTGACCGGGTGCGCGGCGCCCGGCTCGACCTGCACGAGATCAGCGAGCTCACCCCGGTGGCCGCCGCCCTGGCCAGCGTCGCCGACTCCCCGTCCGTCATCACGGGCGTGGGTCACATCCGCAGCCACGAGACAGACCGGCTGGCGGCGCTGGAACGCGAGCTGGCCGGGCTCGGGGCCGATATCCGACAGACCGACGACGGACTGGAGGTCCAGCCCGCGCTGCTGCACGGTGGCACCTTCCACACCCACGCCGACCACCGCCTGGCGCACGCCGCGGCGCTGGTCGGCCTGGTCGTGGCAGACGTGGACCTGGACGATATCGGCTGCACCTCCAAGACCCTGCCGGACTTCCCGGGCCTGTGGGCGGGCCTGGTGGGAGGGGCCCGGTGAGCGCCCGCGGGCGCGACGCCATCACCGACGACCCGCACGCCGGCTTCGGACGACCGGCGCGCCGGACCCGGCCGCGCACCAAGGACCGGCCCAGCTATGACGACGCCATCACCGGGCAGGTGGTCACGGTCGACCGCGGACGGTACCGCTGCCGGCTGTCCGACGGCACGCACGTCGCCGCCACCAAGGCCCGCACGCTGGGCAGGGCCGGCGTCATCGTCGGCGACCGGGTGCGCCTGGTGGGTGACACCTCCGGCGAGCCCGGGACGCTGGCCCAGATCGTGCAGGTGGCCGAGCGGGAGACCCCGCTGCGCCGCACCGCCGCCGACGACGACCCGTACGAGCGCCCGATCGTGGCCAATGCCGACCAGCTGGTGATCGTCACCGCGCTGGCCGACCCGCCACCGCGGCCGGGCATGATCGACCGGATCCTCGTCGCCGGGTACGACGCGGGGCTCGACCCACTGCTCGTGCTCACCAAGGCCGACCTAGCCGGGCCGGACGACCTGGTCGCCACCTACGCCCCCCTCGGCGTCCCCACCGTCGTGGTGCACCCCGGCGCCGACCTGACCGCGCTGCGCGAGGCGTTGGCCGACCGCACCAGCGTGCTGGTCGGCCACTCGGGGGTCGGCAAGTCGACGCTGGTCAACGCGCTCATCCCCGGCATCGACAGGGCGATCGGGGAGGTCAACGAGGTGACCGGACGGGGCCGCCACACCTCGACCAGCGCCGTCATGCTCGAACTGCCGCCGCCCGGCGGCTGGGTGGTGGACACCCCCGGCGTCCGGTCCTTCGGACTGAGCCACGTCACCCCCGACTCGATCATCGCCGCTTTCGCCGACCTGGCCGAGATCACAGGCGACTGCCCGCGGGGCTGCACCCACGAGACCGGCTCGATCGACTGCGCCCTCGACGACGCGGTGGAGGACGGCCGGCTGAGCGCCGAGCGACTCGACTCGTTCCGGCGGATGGAGCGGGCCTGGACGACCCCGAGCCACTAGTTTGGGGGCCATGCCTGACCAGTCCCTGGTGGATGACCTGCGCCTCGCCCACGTCCTGGCCGACGCCGCCGACTCGATCACCACGTCGCGGTTCCGCGCTGCCGACCTCGTGATCTCCAGCAAGCCCGACCGCACCCCGGTGACCGACGCCGACACCGCCGTCGAGGACGCCGTCCGCGGCATGCTGTCGCGCACCCGGCCCCGGGACGCGATCCGCGGCGAGGAACGCGAGGACTCCGGCTGGGGGCCGAGGCGCTGGGTGATCGACCCGATCGACGGCACCGCCAACTTCCTGCGCGGGGTGCCGGTGTGGGCCACCCTGATCGGGCTCATGGTGGGCGACGACGTGGTCGCCGGCGTGGTGTCGGCGCCGGCCCTGGGACGGCGCTGGTGGGCGACCAGGGGAGGCGGTGCGTTCACCGGACGCAGCCTGCTGCAGGCGACGCCGATCCGGGTGTCCGCGGTCGCACAGATCGAGGACGCGTCGCTGTCGTACTCCTCGATCGGCGGCTGGGTGGATGCCGGCCGCGGCCAGCAGTTCGTCGACCTGCTGCGGGACTGCTGGCGGACCAGGGCCTACGGGGATTTCTGGAGCTACATGCTGCTCGCCGAAGGGGCCGTCGACCTGGCGGCCGAGCCGGAACTCGCGCTGCACGACATGGCGGCACCGTCCATCGTGGTCACCGAGGCGGGCGGCCGTTTCAGCAACCTCGACGGCCACGACGGACCGCTCGGCCCGGGTGCGGTGGCCACCAACGGCCTGCTGCACGCGGAAGTGCTGGACCGCCTCCGCTACGACGCCGACTGACTGGCCACGTGCCGCCGACCTCGGCGACAACCGTCCAGTCAGCGGATCCGGGGGACGGCCCGCAGCAGCGCCTTGGTGTAGTCGGTCCGGGGGTCGTTGTAGACCTGCTCCGCGCTGCCCTGCTCGACGATCCGTCCGGCCTGCATCACGACGATCGTGTCGCACAGGTGCCGCACCACCATCAGGTCATGGCTGACCAGGATCAGGGTGAGGCCGTGGCCGGCGACCAGGTCGTTCAGCAGGTTCATGACCTGGGCGCGCACCGAGACGTCGAGCGCCGAGACCGGCTCGTCGGCGATCAGCACCTCGGGCCGCGGCGCGAGCGCGCGGGCGATCGCGATCCGCTGCCGCTGGCCGCCTGTGAACTCGTGCGGGTAGCGGTCGGCCAGCGACGCCGGCAGGTCGACGTCGGCCATCACCTCGAGCAGCCGGGCGCGGTGGTCGGTGTGCTGCGCCAGTTGGCGGCGCACCAGGGCCGAGCGCAGCGGCTCGGTGATGATGTCGGAGACCCGCATCCGCGGGTTGAGCGAGGACCGCGGGTCCTGGAAGACCATCTGGACGCCGGCGCGCAGGAAGCCGAGTTGGCGCTCCGGCAGGCCGGTGATCTCTGTGCCCTCGTACCACACGCTGCCGGAGGTCGGACGGTCGAGCGCCGCCAGCAGCCGGATCAGGGTGGATTTGCCGGAACCCGACTCCCCCACGATCCCGACCCGCCGGCCGCGCTCGATGGTCAGCGACGCGTCGACCAGCGCCTGCACCCGGCGCCCGCCGGTGCGGTAGGTCCGGGTGAGGCGCTCGGCCCGGTAGACCTCCCCGCTCACCGCGCAGCCGCCTGCCGGTAGAAGTCCTCCACGGTGGGCAGTCGGTCACCGGGCTCGACGAGATCGAGGCGGGCGGTGGCGACCAGGCCCTTGGTGTAGGGGTGCCGCGGGTCGGCGAACAGCTGGTCGCGCGGCCCGGACTCGACCACCCTGCCGTCGAGCATCACCAGGACGTGGTCGCAGACCTGCGAGACCACCGCCAGGTCGTGACTGATGAACAGGCAGGCCGCCCCCTCCTCGGTGAGGACCCGGTCGAGCAGCTCGAGCACCCTGGCCTGGACCGTCACGTCGAGGGCGGTGGTCGGCTCGTCGCAGATCACCAGATCGGGGCCGTTGATCAACGCCATCGCCAGCACCACCCGCTGCCGCTGGCCGCCCGAGAGCTGGTGCGGGTAGGCGTCGGCGACCCGCTCAGGGTCGGGCAGGCCCACCGCGTCCAGCATCGGCAGCACCCGGTCCCTCGCCGGGTCGCCGGCGTCGCCGCGGTGCAGCACGAACGCCTCGGCCACCTGCCGACCCACCTTCATCGTCGGGTCGAGGGCTGTCATCGGCTCCTGGAAGACCATGCTCATCGCCTTGCCCCGCAACGCCGCCAGCTCGCGCTCCCGGCGTCCCAGCAGCTCCTGCCCGCGCCACCGGATCGAGCCGGACGCGTAGGCGTTCTCCGGCAGCAGGCCCATGATCGCCAGCGCCGTCACCGTCTTGCCGGAGCCGGACTCGCCGATGATGCCCAGCCGCTCGCCCTGGTTCAGGACGAGGCCCACCCCGTCGAGCGCCCTGACCCGCCGTCGCCCGAAGTCCACGGTGAGGTCGGTGACCTCGAGCATGCTCATCCGACCTCCTCCCGCAGCCTCGGATCGAGGTAGTCGCGCAGCCCGTCGCCCAGCAGGTTGAAGCCGAGGACGGCCAGGGCGATCGCCAGGCCCGGCCAGAGCGCCTGCAGCGGGGCCACGAACAGGAACTGCTGGGCATCGCGCAGCATGGTGCCCCAGGTCGGGGTGGGACGGGGCGTCCCGAGCCCGAGGTAGCTCAGCGCCGCCTCGGCCAGGATCGCCATAGCGAAGGCCACCGAGGCCTGGACGCCGGCCAGCGGGGCGATGTTCGGCAGCACGTGGCGGCCGGCGATCCCTCGCCAGCTGGTGCCGGACGCCCGCGCGGCCAATACGAAGTCGCTGGCCATCACCTGCAGGGTGCCTGCCCTCGCCACCCTGGCAAAGGCGGGGACCGTGGCCACGCCGATCGCCACCATGGCGGTGACCGTCGAAGCGCCGAACCCGGCAGCGAGCAGGATCGCCAGCAACAGGGCAGGGAAGGCATAGACCACGTCGGCGGTCCGCATCACCACTTCCGAGACCCAGCCACCGGCCTGGCCTGCCAGCATGCCGAGCGGCACGCCGAGGACCACCGCCAGGCTCACCGAGATGATGCCGACCAGCAGGCACATCCGTGCTCCCACCAGCAGTTGGCTGGCGATGTCGATCCCGAAGCCATCGGTGCCCAGCACATGGGGCCAGGCGGCCGGCAGCAACCGGTCCTCCGGCACCACCCGGATCGGGTCGAACGGCGTCCAGAAGATCGACACCACGGCGGCCAGCACCACAAGCGCCACGAGGGTGGCGCCCAGAACCAGCTGGAAGCGCTTCATCCGATCTCACCTCTAGCGCGCTGCCGCGGGTCGATCAACAGGTAGGCGACGTCGACCAGGGCATTGATCACCAGGACGGCGAGCACCAGGAACATCACGGTCCCCTGGATCACGAACAGGTCGCGCTGGGCCACCGCGGTCAGCAGCAGCCTTCCCAGCCCGGGCAGGGTGAAGACCTGTTCGACCACGATCGCGCCCACCAGCACCGCCGACAACTGCAGCCCGACGACTGTCACCAGCGAGACCGCGGCGTTGCGCACCCCGTGCCGCAGCAGGGCAGCGGTGGGCGTCCAGCCGATCGCCCGGGCGGTGCGGTAGTAGTCCTCGTTGAGCACCTCGACGAAGGCCGAGCGGACGT
>JAEYNS010000145.1 GCA_023412435.1 Actinomycetes bacterium
GGCCTGCAGCGCGCCGCGGAGGCGCCGGGCCTCGCCGCCCGCTCGCTGAAGCAGATCGAGGGGTTCGTCGCGCTGATCGAGGCGCATCGCCGCCTGGTCGAGGAGGGGGCGCCGGCGGACCGCGTCCTGGCCGGGATCCTGAAGGAGTCCGGCTACCTCGCCGAGCTGCAGGGCTCCTCCGACCCGCAGGACGAGACCAGGCTGGAGAACCTCGTCGAGTTCGTCTCCGTCGCCCAGGAATTCGTCGCGGCCTCCCACGCCGTCGACCTGCCGGCCGACGGTGGCGAACTCGCCGCGGGCGCGCCCGAGCCGGACGACTCGCTGCCCGCCTTCCTCGAGCGGATCGCGCTGGTCGCCGACTCCGACCAGCTTCCCGACCCCGAGCAGGATGCCGACGGCGTGGTGACCCTGATGACCCTCCACACCGCGAAGGGGCTGGAGTTCGACACCGTCTTCCTCACCGGCTTCGAGGACGGGATCTTCCCCCACCAGCGCGCCATGCTCGACCCCGCCGAACTGCAGGAGGAGCGCAGGCTCGCCTACGTCGGCATCACCCGTGCCCGCCGGCGGCTCTACCTGACCCGCGCCACCGTCCGGACGGCGTGGGGCGCGCCGCAGTACAACCCCGCGAGCCGGTTCACCGAGGAGATTCCCGAGCACCTGATCGACTGGCGCCGGCTGGGGGTCGCCCGCAGCGGCTGGTCGTCCAGCGCGGGCACGCGCACCGTCCAGGCCCGGCAGGAGCTGAGCTTCGGCACACGTCCGCCGATCAAGACCGTGGCTGCGGTCCAGGTCGGTGACCGGGTGCTCCACACCAGCTTCGGGCTGGGGACGGTGGTGGCCACCTCAGGGGCCGGTGACAACGCGAAGGCCGACGTCGACTTCGGGTCGGCTGGCGTCAAGCGGCTCTCGCTGCGCCATGCGCCGATGGAGAAGCTGTAGCCCTGCCGTCAGCCCCGGGGGGCGGCTGGGACGCGCGCCGGCGGAGTGGGGAGACAACGCGGGAGCGAGCCATCAGGGCTCGGGCGGATCAGTTCTCGCCGTCGGTCTCGTCGGCGGAGCCGAGTTCGCGGTCGGCGGAGTTCTCGTCCTCGCGCGCGTTCTCCTTGGCGTCCTTGGTCTCGCCGCGCTGCACGTACTGCATCGGGTCGGAGTTGGCGCCGTTCTTGTAGAGGCTGAGGTGGAGGTGGCAGGAGGTGGAGAGCCCCGTGCTGCCGACATTGCCGATCAGGTCGCCCTTGGTGACCTTCTGGCCCGCCTTCACCACTACCTTGCTCATGTGCAGGTACGCGGTCTCGACCCGGGTGCCCTTGATGTCGCCGTGGTCGATCCGCACGTTGTTGCCGGAGCCACCGTTGTAGCCGCCCTGGTCGGCCTTGGTGACGACCCCGGACTGGGCGGCGTAGATCGGCTGCCCGCAGCGACCGCCGATGTCGGCGCCACCGTGCAGGCGGTAGTACCGCAGGATCGGGTGGAGCCGCCGTCCCCACGGGGAGCCGACACCGCCCTCGGTCGGCCACAGGAAACGCTCAAGGTTGCGGAGCCGCTCGGCCTCGGCGTCGACGGCGGCGAGGGAGTCGGCCAGCATCGCGTGCCGGTTCTCGGCGGCGTTCTCGTCGCGCTCGGCCTCGACCGCGAGGTTGGTCTCGGCGATCAGCTGGGCGCGCTGCTTCACCAGGTCCTCGAGGGAGACGGCGGGCCGCTCGACGCTCCGGGTGGGGTCGGCTTCCCGTGCCTGCTCGATGCCCGAGGGGTTGGCCGCCGCCTGCTGGGCGAAGGCCAGACCAGTGCTGGAGTAGTTGGTGGCGCCGAAGACCCCGATGGCGGTGATCCCGATTCCTGAGACGGCGGCAAGGGCGAGGCCCCTCCGCCAGCGTCCGGGAGCGCTCGCAGCAGCAGCCCGGGCGGCCCTGGCGGGCCTGCCCCGGCGCCCGCGCCGGCTGGTCGAGGAGTCGTCAAGCAGAGCACGTCGCGCCTTGTCAGCACGCATTGGCTCCGCGTTCACGCCATCCCCGTCCGATGAGTTGGGAGGTGGACTCAAGACCTCCCCGGTCCGACCTCGACTCGGAGCTTAGCATTTCTCAGGTTGTCTCTCAGAATTCATATGAAAAACGTTCTCCACTTCTGTGTCGGGTGCGCAGATGTGCATGGCCGCAGGAATCGTGGTTAGGCTTCGCACGCGGACCGGGGTCGCCCCACCCAGCAGCGACCCGGGCGCAACGGGACAGGAACGGAGCAGTCGGTGGATCTCTTCGAGTACCAGGCGAAGGAGCTCTTCGAGAGGCACGGGGTACCCGTCCTGCGAGGCATCGTCGCCACCACCCCCGAGGAAGCGAAGGCCGCGGCGGAGGACCTCGCCGCCCCGCTCATGGTGGTCAAGGCCCAGGTGAAGACCGGGGGCCGCGGCAAGGCGGGCGGGGTGAAGCTCGCCCGCTCGCCCCAGGAGGTCGCAGACCGGGCGGCGGAGATCCTCGGGATGGACATCAAGGGCCACCCGGTCAAGGCGGTGATGATCGCCGAGGGCACCGACATCGCCGAGGAGTACTACTTCTCGTTGCTGCTCGATCGCGCCGATCGCACCTACCTCGCGATGTGCAGCGTCGAGGGCGGGGTGGACATCGAGACGCTCGCGGTGGAGCGGCCCGACTCGCTGGCCCGGGTCAGCGTCGATCCCCGCACCGGCATCGACCAGGCCAAGGCCGATGAGATCGTCGCCGCGGCAGGCTTCGCCGAGGCCGACCGCGCCGAGATCGCGCGCGTGCTCGTCCTGCTGGGGGAGACCTACCGGGCTGCCGACGCCACCCTCGTCGAGGTCAACCCGCTGGTGAAGACGGGCGACGGCCGGATCATCGCGCTCGACGGCAAGGTCACCCTGGACGAGAACTCCGGCTTCCGCCACCCGGAGTGGGCCGCCTACGCCGACGAGTCCAGCGACGACCCGCTGGAGGTGCGGGCGAAGGCGAAGGACCTCAACTACGTGAAGCTGGACGGCTCGGTGGGTGTGATCGGCAACGGAGCCGGGCTCGTGATGAGCACCCTCGACGTGGTGGCGAAGGCGGGAGCCGACCTGCCTGGGAGCCCGCGTCCGGCCAACTTCCTCGACATCGGCGGCGGCGCCTCCGCCGAGGTGATGGCGGACGGCCTCGAGATCATCCTGTCCGACCCGCAGGTGAAGTCGGTCTTCGTCAACGTCTTCGGCGGCATCACCGCCTGCAGCGAGGTGGCCCGCGGGATCATCGATGCGCTCGCCATCCTCGGCGACCGGGCCACCCGCCCGATCGTCGTCCGGCTGGACGGCAATGCCGTCGAGATCGGACGGCACATGCTGCTCGAGGCTGCGCACCCGCTGGTCACCCTCGAGGACACCATGGACGCCGCGGCCCGCCGGGCCGCCGAACTGGCCGTCTCGGCCGAGTAGAAGGAGACACCGCGATGTCGATCTGGCTCGACCAGGACTCGAAGGTCATCGTCCAGGGCATGACCGGTTCGGAGGGACGCAAGCACACCGCACGGATGATCTCGTACGGCACCCGCGTGGTCGCGGGGGTCACCCCGGGCAAGAGCGGCCAGTCGGTCACCTTCGAGGAGCGGCCCGTCCCGGTCTTCGGGTCGGTGGCCGAGGCCAAGCAGGCAACCGGCGCGAACACCTCGGTGATCTTCGTCCCGGCGAAGTTCACCAAGCAGGCGGTGATCGAGGCGGTGGACGCCGAACTCGGCCTCGCCGTCGTCATCACGGAGGGCGTCCCGGTGGCGGACTCCGCGGAGTTCTTCGCCTACGCCCGCGAGAAGGGCACCACCCGGCTGATCGGCCCCAACTGCCCCGGCCTGATCAGCCCCGGCAAGTCCAACGTCGGGATCATCCCCGCCAACATCTCGGGCCCCGGACGGATCGGGCTGGTGTCGAAGTCGGGCACCCTGACCTACCAGATGATGTACGAGCTGCGCGACATCGGGTTCTCCACCGCGGTCGGGATCGGTGGCGACCCGATCATCGGCACCACCCACATCGACGCACTCGAGGCCTTCGAGGCCGCTCCGGAGACCTCGGCGGTCGTGCTGATCGGCGAGATCGGGGGCGACGCGGAGGAGCGCGCGGCGGACTTCATCCAGCAGCGGATGACCAAGCCCGTGGTCGGCTACGTGGCAGGCTTCACGGCCCCCGAGGGCAGGACGATGGGCCACGCCGGCGCCATCGTCACCGGCTCTGCCGGCACCGCCCAGGCCAAGAAGGAAGCGCTGGAGGCCGCCGGGGTGCGGGTGGGCACCACCCCGAGCGAGACCGCGCGGCTGATGCGGGAGATCGTCTCGGCGCTGTGAGCGGCACCCGTCAGGACAGCTGCGAGACCCGCTGCGCCGTGCGGGTCATGATCGCCTTCCACTGGTCGGCGCTGAAGTCGAACTCCGCCGACGGGTTCGCCAGCAGGTAGGCGACCCGGTCGTCGACCCGCACGACGGCGACCCGGAACGGCACTTCCTCGTCCTCCGCCGTCTTCTGGGTGATCAGGAACGACCGGCCCGAGAACGCCACCCCGTCGGCCGCCTCGCCCTTGGTCGACGGACCCTTCTTCACCGCCGCGGTGGGCACCCGGTCGGCGCAGTCGGCAAGGTTGCCGCCGAGCTTGTCGCCGAAGTCCTTGGCCTGCTTGGCCGAGGAGAAGGTGTAGACGACCTGGTCGATGCCGAAGCCGGCGGGGGCCGAGGGGTCGTCGGCCAGCAGCAGCGTGCGTTGGGCGCTGCTGGCGGCGTCGGAGACCTTCTTGAGGCTGACCGCCTCGCACTGGCTGCCGAGGATGGTCAGGACGGGGGAGGGACGGGTGGCGCCCCAGCGTCCGGCGCCCGCGGTGATCCGCGGCAGATCCGCCTCGATCAGCCAGCCGGGGAACTGTCCGGCGGCGGGCAGCGCCGCGACCAGCGACACGGTGGCGGGGCAGGCGCCCTCGCCGCCGCTGCACAGCCGGGCCAGCGGCCTGGCCGCGACCGCCGCGGTGTCCTCCAGCGGCGTCGGTTCGGCGGAGGAGACGTCGATCATGGAGAGGTTCCGGCCGGTCCGGCTGATCACCAGGCCGTGGTGCTCGGGCGACTCGGCCTGCACTTCGATGTGGGTAGCGAAGGCCGCATCGGCCAGACCTGTGACGGTGTGGGTGTCGACGATGAAGGCCTCGGTGTCGGCGCAACTGCCCGCCTGCTGCAGGCGGGTGGTGTACGCGCGTTGCGCCGCGGCCGCGTCGGCGTAGGTCTCGACGACGTGGGTCATGTAGCCGGACTGGTTGTCGGCGGCCAGGATCCGGCGTGCGGTCCGGTCCGGGGCGGGCAGCGTGCCGCCCTCGGCGGGCAGGCACACCGGGTAGCCGTCGCTCGGTGTGGTGGGCGCGCTCGCGGTTCCCCAGGTGGTGCCGCCCAGGGTGCCGAGGTCGGCAGGGGTGAGCAGGGGGTCGAGGCTCGCCGACGGGGTCGGGGTGGGCGAGGGCTGCGGTGGGGCCGCCTGCGGGCGGAGCCACCAGACCGACCCCGCGACCCCGCCGGCCATCACCAGGACAGCCGTCATCACGGCGAGGGCGCGGCCGCGTGACCGCCGGTGCGGGCGCGCCGCGGCTGACTCCTCTGCCCGTGAGGTCGGCTTCTCCGGCGGGGCGTGGCCATCTCCGGGCGGTGGGTCCGGCGGCGAGGGCTGCCTGCTGCCGCGGCTCAGCGCAGGCTCGAAATCCACCGGTGGCGGGCTGCTGACGCTGGTCGCCGAGCGACGCGGTGCCGCCGGCGTGAACTCGGACGGTTCAGCGCTGGCCGAGAACCGGCGGCCCGCGGAGGCCTGCAGCGCGGCTGTCGTCTCCGGCAGCACGGGTCTGGGTGGCACCGGCTTGGGCGGCGGGACCGGGGTCGGCGCCCAGGCCCGCGTGCCGGAAGGGCTCGCCGGGCTCGCTGCCAGAGCCTCCGCGTGGCGGCTCCAGGACGGCTGGTGGGCCTCGGGCGGGCTGTCAGGGGAGTCGGCGTAGTCCGGTGGCGGGCCAGGCATCACCCGGCGGAGCACCTGGGTCTCAGTGTCGGACGGCCAGTCGGCATCGAACGGCATCCCGCGCGAACCGCTCCCGAACGCGGCCTCGCCGTCGTCCTCCGGCAGCGGTCCGAGGGCCCTGCGCGGGCGCGGGCGTCCGGTGTCGGTCACGGCGGGGATCCTTGGTCTGGGCGGTTGACCGAGCCAGTCTAGCCTCCGTCCGGCGTGCCCAGCGGCCGGTGCCTGGCCGCGCGGTCGCCGTGATGAACAGGGAGATTGGCCGGGCCCGCGTGTCACACCCGGGTCCGCGCCGCGTGCTGGGTGAGCATGGAGGCCAGATGCCACGAACCGCCCGTCCCACACCCGAGACGCTGTACCTCAGGGTGACCTCTCCGCCGTCCGCCTCCGAGCGCACGGCGCGGCTGGCGACGGTCCCGCTGGTGCCGTGGCCGTTGGCCGCCGCCGTCGGTGGTGTGGTGGCGGCGCTGCTGGGGTGGCTGCTGGTGGTCGGGGTGGCAGGGGTGGCCTGGTTCACGGCGAGCGCCATCCCGCTGCCCGACGTGCTGGTCTTCTGCTCGCAGGTCTGGCTGCTCGCCCACGGCGGCGGGGCGCAGATCGCCGGGACGACGATCACCCTCGTGCCGCTCGGGCTCACCCTCGCCGGCGCGGCGCTGCTCGGCGCGGTCGGCGGGTTCGCCGGAGGCCAGGCCCGGCTCGCCAGGCCGGGGGCGGTTCGGGTCATCGAGCGAGTCGCCCTGGCCGGCCAGGTGGCGGCGCTCACGGCCCTCGGCTATGGACTGGTGGGAGCCGTGATGGCGCTCAGCCGGGGCGGGGTGGCAGGAATCTGGCCTGCTGTGGCAGGGGTCCTCGCGGTCGCCGCGGTGGCTTCGCTGCTGGGCGCGCTGGGCGGGCTGGGGCTGCGACTGGACGATCTCGTCGCGCGC
>JAEYNS010000162.1 GCA_023412435.1 Actinomycetes bacterium
GCCCATGACAGAACCGGTGTTGACGCCGCGTGCCCGGTTCCGCGTCCATACGGTGTCGCCGGAAACGACCAGATCCTCCACAGTCAACGAGAAGTCGCTCATCCATCGGTGCAGCACCCTGGCGACACCCTTCGCCCCATCGAGACCCGGGTTGTTACCGCGTTGGTGCTCGATGACCTCAGGGGCCACGAAGGCGTCCAGAACTGCCTCGTCCCCGGCACCGATGCCCTCCTCAACAATCCGACGGAAGCGGTCGGCAATATCCACGGTGTTCATGCGTCTCACCTTCCAATAGAGTCCACATCTATCCAATAGAGTGCTACTCTAACGAAATGGTTGTCAAGACCCCCCGTGACCCACAACGCCGCCCCAGCCTCCGACAGGAACAGGCAACCGTCACCCGCACCCGGATCCGCGACGCCGCGCGACGCCTCTTCTTCCGCGATGGCTACGCCGCAACCACGCTGAAGTCGATCGCCGTCGAGGCGGGAGTGGCGGTCCAGACCGTCTACGCGGTATTCGGAAGCAAGTCCACCATCCTCACCGAGCTTCGCTGGATGGTCGTCGACCTTCCCGAGGCCGACGCCGCCCGACAGGAGGCCATGCACGCCCCCACCACCGAAGACCGCCTGAGCCGATTTGCGCACTCGATCCGACGACGGTGGGAACTGGCCGGCGATATCGTGCAGGTGAACCAGGACGCCGCCCGGACCGATCCCTCCATCAGATCGGAGATCCAACCGGCCGAGGACCGCCGCCAGGCCGGCATCGCGGCATTTGTCCAGGCTCTCGCCGACGACCTCGGCCTGCCGATCGATGTCCCGCGGACGGCCGCAACGGTCGACGCGCTCACCATGTATCAGCTCTACGCCCAACTGACTCAAGTCCACGCATGGGGGCCCGACGACTACGAGGCATGGCTCCGGGGCCAACTGGTCGCCACCGTACGCTAGGCCCGACATCCGCTCTTGCCGCAGTCCGCTCGGTCGCTCGAAGGGTTGGCGCGATCTGCGTTTGGAAGTGCCGGCCCACGGATTCGACTACCGCTCCTGGCCGCCGTGTTCGGTAGCTATGGCGGCGGCAAGCCCGCCCACCAATCCAGTGGCACCCAGGAGCACCGCTTGAAAACCACGCTCGGCGGAGGACAGGTCGTGGCGCGCCAGTTGGCCGTCGAAGAAGCCGGACGCGACGGATACACCGCAACCCAACGCCAACAGTCCGGCCGTCACCCGGCTTGTCGCCCCGGTCGACCGGGTCACGACGGTGGTCAACACTGCCTGGGACGCGATCATCGGCCAAGGCGCGCAGAGAGTCGCGCGAGAACTCCAGGCGTCGGCAAGGCGGGAACGCCCTGCGGCGACATCCATCAGCCCGCCGGCGACGTCGGCCAGCAGCAGAACCGCGAAGGCACCCGGGAGCAATCCGCGAGCGCGTCGCGCAGGCTCGGTGCGTGGCATGGATTGCACGATAGCTACTTCGCGATCGGTACTCCAGAGGCGAACGGTCCAGGTCAACCGCACGCGCTCTTCTGCCGCGGCCCTCCCGGTCGATCCGAGCCGTGAGCGAGAGGGTCGACCTCGGCCCCCGCCATTTCCGCGTCGAAAGCCGGGATCTGCGCCAGTCCCGGGTATGCAATCGCCGAACGGCCGGGACCGGCCTGGTGACTCAGCCGTAGTAGATCGGCCAGTCCGTGGCCCAGCGCTTGGCGGTCCACGGGTGGGTCGCGTACATCAGAACGATCACCGTCCAGGTCGCCAGCACCAGCCCGAGGGTGAACAGCTGCCACCGGCGCCTGAGTCTGCCGGCCAGTCGGGCCGCGTTCGCCCCGATCCAGGTGAACACCGCAGCGAGCGAGGTGGGTCTTCCGGGTGGTACCGACCTGAGGCACCGAGTCAAGTCCATATATCGGTGGGGCGGGCGGGGCTCGAACCCGCGACCCAGGGATTATGAGTCCCCTGCTCTGACCGGCTGAGCTACCGCCCCCGAGATTCGCTGTCAAAGTAGCCGTTGGGGGCGGTCAATGTCCAAGCGGGGCGGGTAACCTTCCTCTGCCGGGAGCGAGAGGTGGGCGACATGCGTGACGAGGCTGGTCAGGGGTGGGAACAGCCGCCGTTCGGTGAGGGGCTGGACGCGATCGCGGTCGACCTCATCACCGGTCTGATGCAGCGGGTGTTCGCCGAACTGGATCCCGGCGAACTCGTCGCGGAGAGCGGCCTCGACCTCTCCGAGGAGGACAGCAGAGTCGTCGCCGCCATGATCGACACCGCGATCGTCGAGATCGAGGTGGGCTTCCCCCGCCCGCGCGGCGACGTCCGCTCTCCGTTCGTCACCGAATCCTCCTGAGGCCGGACCCGGCGTGGGGCACCAGGTCACCCGCGACCCGCTGGCCGGCGTCGAGGCCCGCCCGGGCAGGGGCCGCTACGCGATCTTCGACCACGGCGCGCACGCGTGGGCGTGGCAGCCCGACGGCCAGCGTCCCGTCCTGTGGCTGAGCAGGCACTCCCGGTTCGCCCACGGCCACGCGGTACGCGGCGGCGTCCCAGTCGTCTTCCCGTGGTTCGGGACGGGGCCCGGCGGCGACCGCCGCCCCGCACACGGCTTCGGTCGGCTGCAGCGGTGGACGCGGCGCACCGTCGATGACGCCCTCGACGCTGACGGCCGCCTGGTCGTGGACTACGTTCTCGACAATCTCGACCTGCCCGACCAGCCCGACTTCCCGTTCACCTTCTCGGCGCGACTACGGGCCACCTTCACCCCCGACTACCTCGGCATCGACCTCGGGGTGGTGAACGCCGACGACCAGTCCTTCACGTTCGAGTCTGCGCTCCACACCTACCTCGCGGTGAGCGACGTCCGTCAGGTAGTCCTCCGCGGCCTGGACAGCGTCAGCTATCTCGACAAGACGGCCCCCGGCCGGCCCCAGCCCCGGGTCCAGGACGGCGACCTCACGATCACCGGCGAGACCGACAGGATCTACGGCGAGCATGGCACGGTGGTGCTCGACGACCCGGGCTGGGAGCGCGCCCTCGCCGTCGCTGACCGGGGGGCGGCGAACCTCGTGGTCTGGAACCCGTGGGACGCCAAGGCGGCGGCGATGGCCGACTTCGGCGACGACGAGTGGACACAGATGATCTGCCTCGAGGCCGCCAACATCGGCGACGACGCGATCACCCTGCAGCCGGGGGAGAGCCACCTGCTGAGCCAGCGCATCACGCTGGCCTGAGGCCACGCGGGGCACACCCGCCGGCCGCCCGCGGCAAGCCATGGCAACTCGTTGCCGCGCTTTCGCGGGTGTCGGTCTACTGGTTCCACCGCCCGAGGTCCAGGAGATCCCGTGAGTAACGAAGCCACAGAATCCACCGAGTCCATCGACCCGACATCCGCTGCCATCCCCGAGGCGGCGCGAGCGCTGGTCGACTTCATCCCGACGAAGGACTTCTTCGTCGGCATCGACTCCGACGGCTGCGCCATGGACGCCATGGACATCAAGCACCAGGAGTGTTTCACCCCCTGCTCGATCAGGTTCTGGGATCTGCAGCCGATCTCGACGATCGCCCGCCAGACCGCCCTGTTCGTCAACCTCGGCTCGGTGACCCGGGGGCTGAATCGCTGGCTGGCGCTGCGCCAACTGCTCGACGAGTTGCGCGACCGTGCCGACGTCGCCGAGCGGGGGGTGACGATCCCCGAGTACCCGGAGCTGACGGCGTTCATCGAGTCGCCCTACCCGCTGTCCGACGCCGGTCTGGCAGCCTGGGCGGCCGAGAATCCGTCTCCGACCGCCGACCGGATGATCGCGTGGGGCGATGCGGTGAACGCGTCCATCGCAGACATGGTGCACGGCTGCGGGCCGTTCCCCGGCGTCCGCGCCGCCATGGAGGCGATGTACGACCACGTCGACGAGATGACCGTCTCGGCCACCCCGGTGGAGGCGCTGCGCCGCGAGTGGGCCGAGCATGGGCTCGCCCAGTACATGCACGTCATCGCCGGCCAGGAGATGGGCAGCAAGGCCGAGCACGTCCAGTACGCCGCGGTCGGCAAGTACCCGGCGAACCACATCATGCTGATCGGTGACGCGCCGGGCGACCGGGACGCCGCCGCCAAGGTCGGCTGCCTGTTCTACCCGATCCTGCCGGGCGAGGAGAAGCGGTCCTGGCTGCGGTTTACAGCCGAGGCGCTGCCGAAGTTCCTCGACGGGCAGTTCGAAGGCGCCTACCAGGCGTCGCTGATCGCCGAGTTCGACGCCAGGCTTCCCGACGTCGTGCCGTGGGAGACACTGTCCGGGCAGCGCCGGATCACGATGCCCACGGTCAAGTAGCCCTACGACGCGAGAGTCGCTGACCGGGCACGGTCGCCACCCTTCACCCCCCACCCAGCCCACCCATTGACGGGAGTCACACCATGGCCGTTCTGGTAGATCTCAAGGCCGCCCCCTACAACCTGGACGACGAGCAGCTCGCCTGGGTCGAGCAGACGATCGCCGCGATGAGCGACGAGGAGAAGGTCGGCCAGCTGTTCGTCAACCTCTTCTTCTTCGGCGGCGACACCTTCTCCGGCAACAAGTTCACCAACAAGGAGATCCTCGACACGTTCCACATCGGGGGTGTCCGCTACCAGGGCGGCACGTCCGACCAGGTGCAGGACCTGCTGAACGAGCTGCAGGAGCAGTCGAAGATCCCGCTGCTGGTCGCCGCCAACTGCGACCAGGGCGGCAACGGCGCCGCGTCCGACGGCACCTACATCGCCTCGGGTGCCCACTGCGACGCGTCCCAGGACTACAAGGTCCCCCACGACGCAGGCTTCGTCTCGGGCCGGGAAGCCCAGGCCATGGGCATCAACGTGAACTTCTACCCCTGCGTAGACATCCTCTACAACTGGCGCAACACGATCGTGAACACCCGGGCGTACGGCGACAACCCCGACGACGTCATCAAGTGGACGTCGGCCTACATCGACGGGATCCGGGAGGGCTCTGACGTCATCACCTGCGTCAAGCACTGGCCCGGTGACGGCGTCGAGGAGCGCGACCACCACCTCGTCCTCGGCATCAACGATCTTCCCCCCGACGAGTGGGACGCCAGCTTCGGCGAGGTCTACCGCCACCACATCGCCAACGGGCTGGAGATGGTGATGGTCGGCCACATCGCGATGCCGGAGTACTCGAAGAAGCTCGACCCGACCCTGAGCGACGCCGACATCATGCCGGCCAGCCTCGCGCCGGAGCTGGTCAACGGGCTGCTCAAGACTGAGCTGGACTTCAACGGCATGGTGATCACCGACGCCTCCCACATGCTCGGCATGACGTCCGCGATGCGCCGCGAGGACTACGTCCCCCGCGCGATCGCCGCCGGCTGCGACATGTTCCTGTTCTTCAACGACATCGAAGAGGACTTCGGGTTCATGCTGCAGGGCTACCGCAACGGCGTCATCTCCCAGGAGCGGATGACGGACGCGCTGCGCCGGATCCTCGGGCTGAAGGCGAAGCTGAACCTCCACGAGAAGAAGGACGCGGGGACACTGACCCGGAGCCGCGACGCGCTGGAGGTCGTCGGCTGCGACGAGCACCTCGCCATGAAGCAGTACGCCGCCGACGCCGGCATCACTCTGGTCAAGAACACCCTCGACCAGCTGCCGCTGAACCCGCAGCAGCATCGCCGGATCCGGCTCTACCACCTCACCGGCGAGAAGGGTGGGGTGTACGACGCCGCCAGCGGCACCGTCGAGAAGTACATCGAGATCCTCGAGTCCCGCGGCTACCAGGTCACGGTGAACGACGGCACCACCCGGATCAAGGGCAGGACGCTTCAGTATCGCGACGAGGTGGACTGCGCCCTCATCGTGTGCGAGGTGGCCGGCTACGGCGCGCAGAACAACTACCGCATCCAGTGGAAGACCGCGATGAGCAACGAGTGCCCCTGGTACGTCTGGGAGGTCCCCACCTTCATGGTCAGCCACAACTTCACCACCCACCTGCACGACGCGACGATGGTGAAATGCCTGGTCAACGCGTACAGCTCTGATCCGGTGATCATCGAGACCACCCTCGACATGCTCGAGGGCAGGAAGCCGTTCAAGGGCCGCCCCAACAACCTGGTCTGGACCGACAAGTGGCAGGCCCGGCTATGACCCACCAAGACACCAACCCACCCACCACGGAAGGCACAGGGATGGACACCACCCAACCGGTCACGACGCAGCAGAAGCCTGTCGTCACGATCTTCGAGGCCTACGGGGCCGGAGCGGCCGAGGTCGGCCAGAAGGTGGCCGAGAAGCTCGGCCTGCCGTTCCACGCCCAGGCCTTCAGCTCTGCCCAGCTCGCCGACGAGGCCCTCGGCAACAACGCGATCCTGGTCCGCGTCATGTCCTCGCTCGGCGGCGCCTACGGCGGCCTTGAGAGCCGTGACATCGTCGCGTCCCAGCAGGACCGCCACGACCTGGTCGCACGCAACAACGCCGACGTCCGCCGGTTCGCCGACGAGGGCGGGGTGATCGTGGGACGCAACGGCGCCCTGATCCTCGCCGATCGTCCCAACACCCTGCACGTCCTGCTGACCGGCGAGGTCGAGGACCGGGTGAAGCGGGCCGCCGGGGAACTCGGCATCAGCGTCGCCGAGGCCGCGTCCCGACGCGCGAAGGAAGAGGACGTCCGGCGCGAGATGTCGCGCAACCTCTACGGCTGGGATCCGATGACCCCCGACCGCTACGACATGCTCATCAACACCACCCGGGTTGGGATCGACCGCGCCGCCGACGCCATCGTCGACGCCGTGCAGACCCGGCTCGCCTGAAAGCCAAGGAACCCCTCGATGACCACCCAGACTGTTGCGCCGGTTCGGCCTGAAGGCCAGAAACCGCTGACCATCAAGAACTACCTCTCCTTCGCCGCCGGCGATGCCGCCAACAACATCGCCTTCACGATGTCGGGCATGTTCCTCGTCCTCTACTACACCAACGTCGTAGGACTGTCCGGTGCCGTCATCGGCACCATGTTCCTGGTCCTGCGGTTCGTGGACGCGTTCACCGACCTGGTGATGGGCCGGATCATCGACGCTGCCACCCCCGGCAAGCTGGGCAAGTTCCGTCCGCTGATCCGCAACTGGTTCCTGCCGCTGCTGATCACCAACTGGGCGATGTACGCGGCCAAGCTGTTCTTCCCCGACCAGTCGCCGCTGTTCTACACGGTGTACATGTACGTCACGTACTTCCTGATGGGGTCGGTGTTCTACACCATCGTGAACATCGCCTACGGCTCGATGGCGCCGTCCCTCACCCAGGTGCCGACCGAGCGCGCCAAGCTGGCCGGGTTCCGGATGTACGGCTCGGCCGCCATGATCCTGCTGCTGTCGTGGGTCATCGCGCCGCTGATCAAGGCCTACCAGACCGACCCGGTCGGCCTGCAGAACGCGCTCGCCCTCGCCGTCGGACTGATCTCGGTGCTGGCCGCGGTGCTCTACGTGCTCACGGTGGCCGGAACCATGGAGCAGGTGGCGCGCGACCCCAAGCCCGTCACGATGAAGGAGAGCTTCGGCGCGCTGCGGGTGAACCGTCCGCTCCAGATCCTCGCGGCGAGCTCGGTGCTGCTGCTGCTCGGGATCACCGTGCTGCAGACGCTCGGCTCCTACATCGCCCTCTACGTCCAGAACGACGCCACCTACATCGCCATCAACCAGACCGCCCAGACGCTGGCGCTCTTCCTGGTGTCCCCGTTCATCCCGCTCATGGTTCGCACCATCGGCAAGCGCATCGCCTACATCCTCGTCGCCTGCTTCCTGTACGTCGGCATCCTCATCCTGTGGTTCGCGCCGCTCGAGCAGCAGCCCTGGCTCGGCTCGGTCGGGTTCTTCGTGCTGGGCCTGGGCGTCTTCGGCGTGAACACCCTGATGTGGGCTCTCGAGGCGGACTGCGTCGAGTTCGGCGAGTGGAAGATCGGCGCCCGGACCGAGGGCACCACCTACGCCGTGTTCTCGTTCTGCCGCAAGATGGGTCAGGCGCTCGGCGGCTTCCTGGGCGGCTTCGCGCTGGTCTGGGCCGGCTTCAACGCCGCCGAGGTGTCCCAGGGGATCCAGCCGCCGGACGAGGTCGGCCGGGCCATCCTGTTCTGGGCGCTGGTGTTCGTGGTTGGGGCCACCGCCCTCGGGCAGCTCGTGATGGCGGCCTACCCGCTGTCGGAGGCGAAGTATCAGGAGATCGTCCAGGCGATCGCACTACGCCGCGGGAAGCCGGCGGAGGCCCTCGAGGAGGCGGGCCTGAAGCCCTCAGTCGAGGGGTAGCTG
>JAEYNS010000247.1 GCA_023412435.1 Actinomycetes bacterium
GACCGCGGTCGACGGGCCCGGGACACGCATGACGGTGTTCCTGTCGGGGTGCCCGCTGCGCTGCCTGTACTGCCACAACCCCGACACGATGACCGCTCGCGGCGGCGTCGCAGTGCGGGCCGACGACCTGCTGGACCGGATCCGGCGCTACCGCGGCGTCTTCCTGGCCACCGGCGGCGGGATCACACTGTCGGGTGGCGAGGTGCTGATGCAGCCGGAGTTCGCCCGCCGGGTGCTGCGGGGGGCGAAGGATCTGGGGATCCACACCGCGCTCGACACCTCGGGCTTCCTCGGACGCAACGCCGACGACGACTTGCTGGCCGACGTCGACCTCGTCCTGCTGGACGTGAAGGCCGGCGACGAGGCCACCTATCACCGGGTGACCGGACGCCGGCTGCAGCCCACGCTCGACTTCGGTCGCCGGCTGGCGGGCCTCGGTGTCGAGACCTGGATCCGGTTCGTGCTGGTGCCCGGCCTGACCGACAACCCCGCCACGATCAAGCCGATCGCCGACTACGCGGCCACGCTGCCCACGGTGTCGCGGGTCGAGGTGCTGCCGTTCCACCAGCTCGGCCGTACCAAGTGGGACGAACTGGGTCTCACGTACGCGCTCGGCGACACCGAGCCGCCGTCGCCGCAAGCCGTGGAGGCGGCCCGGGCGATCTTCCGCTCCCGCGGCCTGACCACCTTCTGACCCGTCCCTGCCTCCCGAAAGGCCATCGATGGTCACCGACCTCCGCGCCGAGCGGCCCGCCGGCTTCGTCCCCACCGCACTGGACGCCCTCGCATTGAAGAGCTCAGCCGCGTTCACCGGCACCCCGCAGTACCTGGTGCGCGCGGGGATGGCCGGCGTCATCATCGGCGTCCTGATCCTCGCCCAGGTGTCCGTCGTCGCGTCGGTGACGGCTGCGGCCGGGGCCGGCGCCGCCGGGCTGGCCAAACTGGCCGGTGCGGCGGTCTTCGGACTCGCGCTGATCCTGATCTACTTCGCCCGCGCCGAACTGACGACGTCGACGATGATGCTGGCCGGCGTCGGGGTGTACTGCCGCAAGCTGCGCCTGCTGCCGGCGCTGAGGCTGATCGGGCTGTGCCTTGCGGGCAACGCGCTGGGCGGTCTGGTCGTCGCGCTCCTGGTCCGCTGGTCGTCGGTGCTGTCCGGGCCGGCGCAGGAGGTGGCGGCGCACACCGTCGAGGTCAAGCTCGGCTACCTCGGGCAGGCCGGCGGCCTGGCCGACCTGTTCATCCGCGCCGTGGTCTGCAACCTGCTGATCAACCTGGCCGTGCTCGTGGTCTACAAGGGCACCCTCCACAGCGACGGCGCCAAGATGCTGGTGCTGTGGGCGGGCATCTTCCTGTTCGTCGTGCTCGGCTCGGAGCACTCGGTGGCCAACACCGTCCTGTTCCTGATCCACGGCCTCAGCCACGGCATCGACCCGCTGGCCGCAGTCGCGGCGGTCATCGTCGCGGTGCTGGGCAATGTCGTCGGCGGTGCTGTGCTGGTGGGCGTCCCTTACGCCTACGTCAACGGCGGCCGCGCCCGCGGCTGACGGCTACACGAGGCAGAACTCGTTGCCCTCGGGGTCGCGCATCACGATCCAGAAGCCCTGGTCGGGGCTGTCCACCACCCGCACCCTGGAGGCCCCGAGGGCGGCGAGCTCGTCGGCCCGCCTGCCCATGGCGTCCCTGTCCTTGCTCCGCCGGTCGGTGCTGACGATCACGTCGAGATGCACCCGGTTCTTGGCGGTCTTGGGTTCGGGGACCTTCTGGATGAAGATCCGCGGGCCGTGTCCGTCGGGGTCGACGATCGCGTTCGCGTCGTTCCACCGCTCCTGTGGCAGTCCCCAGGCGGTGAGGGCCTCCTCCCAGGTCTGGTGCGGCGGCGGTGGGTCCTCCCGCCGGTAGCCGAGCGCGGCGCACCAGAACTCGCCGAGGGCGTACGGATCGGCGGCGTCGAAGGTGACGTTGAACTTGTTGCCCGGGGTGGTCATGGACCGACTCTTGCCGGTCGGCGCCCCGATCTCAAGCTCAGCGACTGCGGACGCCAGCACCGGCTCCGCGAGGACGCCGCTATCCCGGTGGGGGTGCGGTGAACTCCAGCACGAGCTGTGGCCGGTACGCCGCCGCCGGGTACTCGCTGGAGAACACCCGCAAGTTGTCCGTCCCCCCACTCGACACCCGCAACGACACACTCGACCCCAACCGGCCCGCCAACGGCCCCACCGCCAACGGCACCGTGAACGCCGTGTTCACCGTCGCCACCGCAGCAGTCGAACCCAACCCCGCCACCACCGACGTCGGCCGGTTGTTCCACGTCAGACCCGCCTCAGACCACGACCCCTCCACCACCTCAACCACGTGCGTCGCCGTCGTCCCCGCCGCCGCATCATCCGAACTCCGCAACCGCAACGTCGCCGACCCCAACACCGTTCCCGCCGGAGCCACCGGCAACCCGAACCGCAAGAACATCTCCTGCGCCGGACTCCCCCGCGAGAACAACTGACTGTTCGACCCATAATTCGTCGTCGCCGACGCCTGCACCACACTCGAATCATCAACCACCGGCACCGTCACCACCACCGGCTCCACCGGCGCCGAAACCACAGTCACCGACACCACGCCCGACGAGCCGCTCAGATTGCCGGCCGCATCGATCGCCCGCACCACGTAGTACCACGTCCCCGCCGGACGGTCGTTGTCAACGAAACCCAACCCCGACGGGCTGCCCACCAACGACCCGGCACCCACCACGAACCCAGCCGACGACCCCCGGTACACCCGGTATCCGGCCACGCCCACGTTGTCGGTCGACGCCGACCACGACACCGCCACATCGTCACCCGACGCGACCGCGGCCACCCCCGACGGCACCGACGGCGGCTCGGTATCGGACGGCGCGGCGATCGTCGCCGACACCGCGGCGGTCGCGGCACTCGCATTGCCCGCCGCATCCAGCGCCCGCACCTTGTAGTAGTACGTGCCAGGGTCCAGCCCCTCATCAGAGTGGCTCAGGCCGCCGGTCGTCCCGATCCGGTTCGCGACCGCGGGGACGAAACCCGCCGAACCGCCCCGGAACACCTCATAGCCACTCACCGCGACGTTGTCAGTCGACGCCGACCACGAGACCGTCACATCATCGTCGTCGGCCACCGCCGCCGGTGACCCCGGCACCGTGGGCGCCTGGGTGTCCCCCGAAGCGGCGCCGGTGAACTCCAGCACGAGCTGTGGCCGGTACGCCGCCGCCGGGTACTCGCTGGAGAACACCCGCAAGTTGTCCGTCCCCCCACTCGACACCCGCAACGACACACTC
>JAEYNS010000253.1 GCA_023412435.1 Actinomycetes bacterium
CCGCCAGGCCGCCCTTGACTGGCGCGACGCCGATCCCGACCCCGCCACCGCTGCCCGGCTGGACGACCTGCTCGCCGCCGCCGACGACGGTGACGCCTCGGCGCTGGACGAGCTCGCCGATGCCTTCTCCGGACCGCTCAGCTTCGGCACGGCCGGGCTGCGCGGGCCGCTCGGTCCCGGTCCGGCCCGGATGAACCGGGTGGTGGTCTCGCGCGCCGCCGCAGGGCTCGCCGGCTACCTGCGCTCCCGCGGCCACCAGGGTGCGCCGGTGGTGGTCGGCTACGACGCCCGCCACAACTCCGACGTCTTCGCCCGCGACACCGCCGAGATCCTGGCCGCCGCAGGGCTCGCACCGCTGCTGTGCTCGCGCCCGCTGCCCACCCCCGTGGTGGCCTTCGGCATCCGCCACTACGGCTGCGCAGCGGGGGTGGTGGTGACCGCGTCCCACAACCCACCGCAGGACAACGGCTACAAGGTGTACCTCGGCGACGGCTCGCAGATCGTGCCACCGGCCGATGCCGACATCGCGGCCGGGATCGCTGCGGCGTCGACCGGACCGGTCGCGGACCTGCCCCGCAGCACCGACTACCGCACGATCGGCGACGACCTCGTCGACGCCTACGTCGCCAGGGCCGCCTCGCTGGTGGCGCCCGCCGCCCCTCGCGCGTTGACCTGGGTCTACACGGCGCTGCACGGGGTGGGCGCCGCCGTGGTCGACCGGGTGGTCGAGGCGGCAGGCTTCCCCGCCCCGCACCGGGTCGCCGAGCAGGTGCAGCCCGACCCCGACTTCCCCACCGTCGCCTTCCCCAATCCGGAGGAGCCCGGCGCCATCGACCTGGCACTGGCGCTGGCCCGCGCAGTGGGCGCCGACGTCGCGATCGCCAACGACCCCGACGCCGACCGGTGCGCGGTGGCGGCCGTGGTGGACGGGGACTGGCGGATGCTCACCGGCGACGAGCTCGGCGCCCTGCTGGCCGACGACGCGATGCGCCGAGGCGTCACCGGCACCTACGCCTGCTCCGTGGTGTCCAGCACGCTGCTGGGCACCATGGCGGCCGTCCACGGTCACCCGTTCACCACCACCCTCACCGGGTTCAAGTGGATCGGACGGGTGCCCGACCTCGCCTTCGGCTACGAAGAGGCGATCGGGTACTGCACCGACGCCGCCGCCGTCCCGGACAAGGACGGGATCACCACCGCGCTCCGGGTGCTCGCGCTGGTCGCCGCTCTGCGCGCCCAGGGCCTCACCCTCGCCGACCGGCTGGATCAGATCGCCCGCGAGTACGGGGTCCACGTCACCTCCCAGCTGTCGGTGCGGGTGAGCGACCTGTCGCTGATCGCCGCGGCGATGGACCGGCTGCGCAACGCCCCGCCCGCCTCGCTGGTGGGTGAACCGGTGCGGGTCGTCGACCTCGCGGAGGGCTTCGGCGGGCTGCCGCCCACCGACGGGATGCTGCTGGAGGGGGCGACCGTGCGCGCTGTGGCGCGTCCGTCCGGCACGGAACCGAAGCTGAAGTGCTACCTGCAGGTGAGGCTCGACGCCGCGGCGAGCCAGGACCTGGCGGCCGCCCGGGAGCAGGCGGGGGCGGTGATGGCAGGGTTGCGCGCCGAGATGGCGACCGCCCTCGGGGTGTGACCCCGCAGATCGTGCTGGTGGCCGGGGCGTCCGGCAGCGGGAAGTCGCGGCTGGCGAGGCGTTCTGGCTGCCTCGCGTTCCGGCTGGACGACTTCTACCGGGAGCAGGACTACTCCGGTCACGTGCACACCGACTACGGGATCATCGACTGGGACGACCCGGCGGCCTGGGACGCGCCGGCCGCGGTGTCCGCGCTCCGCACGCTGATCGACGTCGGCGAGGTCGAGGTGCCCGAGTACTCGATCGGCGAGAGCCGGATCGTCGGGAGCCGCACCGTCCACCTGGCGGGGGCGGGCTGCATCGTGGCCGAAGGCGTCTTCGCGATCGAACTGCTCGCCCACCTCCGCGAGGCAGGGATGCCGGCCCGCGGCATCTACCTCGACCGTCCCGGCTGGCTGGTCTTCGGGCTCCGGTTGCGGCGCGATCTGGCGAAGAAACGCAAGCCGCCGCTGGTGCTGCTGCGGCGCGGCCTGGCGCTGTGGCGCGCCCAGCCCGCGCTGAAGCGGAAGGCGAGGGAGGCCGGCTTCACCGCGCTGCCGATGCGGCGCGCCCTGGCTGCCGTCGGGGGGGTCGTGCCGGCGCACCGGTAGCGCCCACCCGAACCCGCCCCGCACGTGCTCGGCCACCCGGACTGCCGAGACCCCGCAACTGGGCTCCGGCGATGGCCGGTTGCCCGCTCGCTAGGATCGAGAAGGTGACCGAGCCAACCCCCTGGCGATCCGCCGCGCTGCGCCGCGTCCGGCGGCTGGCCGGGGGCGCGGTACGGCGGGCCCGGCGGCTGGTCGCCACCACCATCGCCGCCCCGCCCACCCGTCCGCCGGCGATGGTGGGGCCGCAGGCCAACCTGACCGGTGTCCGGCGCTACTCCGAGCATCTGCGGGCCGGCCAGTCGCCGGCCGCCGCGGCTGTCGCAGCCTGTCAGGACTGCCTGTCCGGCAGCAATCTCGCAGGTGCGCTGCGGCTGGGCTACACCCTGTTGCGTGACCGCGGCACTTCCCAGCTGGGCAGGGCTGTGCTCGGGATCACCCACCACCACACGTCGGGGCCCGCGCAGGCGTGGGCGGAGTTCGTCCGGCTCACCGACCCTGCGGTGGTCGCCGCCGCCGGCGCCGCCTACTTCCCGGTCGCCTTTCAGCTCGACCCGGCCACCGCGGTCCGGTTCGGCCACCGCCTGCTGGACGAGGTGCGCTTCCCCGAACTGACCGGCGAGGTCGGGGTTGTGATCGCCGGGTATGCCTTCTCCGTCGGGCAGGAGGACCTGGCCCGCCGCTTCCTCGCGGCCGCCCAGGACGGCCGTCTCGGCCCCTGGCCCCCGTTGCAGCAAGGGTTCGAGCGCCTTGCGGAGTGGTTCTCGGACGGCCCACTGCGTGCGCCGGTGGAGGCGCTGGAGGCTGACCTGCGGTTCGGCGTCCTCGAGCACCGCCAGCCGTCCCACCGCAGCCGCAACCTCGGGGACTACCTGCAGTCGCTGGCGGGACTCGGCCTGCTGGTGCGGCACCGCGGGCTGCAGTTCGTCGGGGACGCCGGCCTGGCCGAACTCGCCCATCAGTTCGCGGGCAGCGTCAAGCCGGGTCGGGAGGCCACCGGGACCGAGGCGGTGGTGCACCTGGTCGAGGTCCACCGGGAGGCGAGTTCGCTGCAGCGCCTGCCGGAGCCGACCTGGACGGTGATGGCCGGGTGGTTCGGCCATCCCACCATGGCCGCCGGCTACGACCTGCCGTTCAACCCCGCGCTGCGCCCGATCCTGCTGTCCTTCCACCTCGCTGACCCGACGGCGCTGACGCCCGCGGCGGTGGCCTACCTGCGCCGGTACGGCCCGGTCGGCGGACGGGACTGGGCGACCGTCGCGCTGCTGCGCGCCGCAGGGGTGCCCGCGTTCTTCTCCGGCTGCCTGACCACCACCATCGACACCCTGTTCCCGGACGCGGAGCGCCCGGCCCGCGCGCGGGTCGCGCTGGACCCGCACG
>JAEYNS010000258.1 GCA_023412435.1 Actinomycetes bacterium
GGCCGCAACCCCGGCAGCCACCGGCACCTTCGGACGGGCCTTGGTGGAGACCCCGCAGGCGCTGCAGAAGCTGGCGCCGGCCAGCAGCGGCAACTCGCAGTGCGCGCAGAACCCCATCTCGGCGCCGCTGTAGTCGCCGTGCACTCCTGAGGTGGCGGCGTCCTCGAGGGCGGCCTCGGTGAGGCCGATGTGGAGCACGCTGCGCAGCCGCAGGATCAGCAGGCCGAGCAGGATGAGGCCCCAGATCAGCTGGAGCGCCACCGCGAGCGACGGGTTCCCGACGAAGCCGAGCAGGTAGACGCCGGTCGCGTACAGGATGTTGACCCCCACCGCGAGGGCGAGCCCGCTGTAGTAGCGCGGGCTGAAGCCGTCGTAGCCCTTGCCCAGGCCGGAGTACTCGGCCACCGCGAGACCGGTGGCGGTGCCCATGATCAGCGGCTTCACGAAGCCCTCGAGCAGGATCAGCGTCGCCCACTGGCCGGGCTGCGGCTCGGCGAGCCCGCCGGTCAGGAGCGCCCAGTGCCGCACGATCGTGTCGAACGCCGCGTAGGCCAGGCCGCTGACGATGCCGAAGGTGACCCCGTCCATCAGGTCGTCGAAGGCCGGACGGCCGGCCAGCAGCACCGGCCCGATCTGCCGGATCGCCTCACCGATGATCGGGACGAGAATCGCGAAGATCAGGAAGGCCAACCAGTTCGGGCTGCTGATCAGGCCACCGCCCGGGTCACCGAGCGCCGACTGGATCGGGATCCACTGCGTCCACAGCAGGGTGAAGCCGGCAGCGAGGACGCCGGTCAGGACGAAGGCCAGCCCGACCACCGGGACCGGGGCGTCCTCCCACAGGTTCACGTCGTAGAGATACACGATGTAGACGACCGGGATCGCGAAGGCAGCGATCAGCACGGCGATCGGCAGGGCGCCGAACAGCGAGGCCACCAGAGCGGCAGCCAGCGTGATGGTCAGGGCGGCGCGGTAGGTCTGCGGATGCCGGCCGGCCTCACGCGGCATGATCGACGAGACCAGGGCGAAGGATGCCACCGGCTCGTCGGGCTGCAGCGCGAACCTGCGCTTTCCCCGTTGGCCCTCCGGCACCAGGTCCAGTCCGCACCGGTGACAGAAGTGGGCGACATCGGGGACGGGCGAATGGCAGCGTGAACAATCCATGAAGGAAGCCCCCTCTTGCTTGACAGATGGCGACAGCATAGGGGCAGGAAGTGCAATTCTCGGGAGCGGCAATGTGGGGAAATGGACGGACCAATTAGGCAATCCGTAACAGTGCCCATAACTCCTCGACGCGCGCCGCGAGGTCATCGGGCGAGCCGCTGTTGTCGATGACGAAATCGGCCGCAGCCAACCGGGTAGCGCGGTCGGCCTGTGCGTTCATCCGTGCCCTGGCCTGATCGGCGGTCAGCCCGTCGCGCCGCTGGATCCTGTCGAGCTGGATCGCCGGGTCGACATCGACCACGACGACGGCGTCGAAGGCGCCCTGCTGACCGGTCTCCACCAGCAGCGGAATGACGTGCACCACGACGGCGTCCGAGGGCGCCAGCTCCTCCTGCGCCGCCGCCAATCGGCGCACTTCGGGATGGACGATCGCGTTCAGGCGGGCGCGCGCGGCGGCGTCCGCGAACACGATCTCGCCCAGCGCAGCACGGTCGAGTTCACCGTTGGGAGTCAGCACGCCCTCACCGAACCCGGCCACCACCGCAGCAAGTCCCGGGGTGCCGGGCGCCACCGCTGCCCTGGCGAGCTGGTCGGCGTCGATGACCACGGCGCCGTTGCCGGCCAACAGGTCGGCGACCGCCGACTTGCCCGATCCGATCCCGCCGGTCAGTCCGACCCGGAGCCTGCTCACAGCGACCGGAATCCCGCCACGAGCTGGTCGACCAGGCGCTGCGCCTCGTCGCCCGTGAGGGGATCGGCGTCGTCGCTGAGCTGCACCGCGACGACCAGGCCCCGCTCCCGGTCGGTGTCGACCAGGTAGGTGACCTGCTCCCGGGCGGGAGCGCCGTCCCCGGTTCCGGTCGAGGTCAGGCTGAACTGCTCGTAGGGGTCGTCACCGGCCTGCTCGGCCACCGAACCGCCGTCGGGCACGAACTCCGAGCGGAACCGCGCCCTGGTGTACTCGGCCTCCAGCCGCAGCTGCGCTTCCCCCGCCCGAACGGGAGGGTCGGGCACGCGTGCGACAAGCTCGCCCCCGTCGTCTCGCAGGTGGACGAGATCGCCTTCCCGCAGCACCTCCCAGGATGAGGGGACCTCGAGCCCGAGGTCGCCCTCCATCGTCTGCAGGACGACGAACACCGGGTCCTGCACGGGTGGCTCGTCGACCGGAACCGGCTCCTCGGACCACTCGCTCTCCGGATAGGGGGACGCGGCGCTCCCCGCGTTGAAGATGGAGGCTCCGACCACCCCGGCCAGGCCGACGCCGATCATTCCGAAGACCAGCCCGCGGCGACCGATGCCTGCCGGCCTGCCGAAGGTGGCCGGACCTGCCGGCCTGACGGTGGGCGGCTGTTCCAGGCCCGTCGCGGGTACCTGGTCCTCGGCCGGTTGGAGGTCGGGTCGGGCGTAGGGGTAGACCTCGAAGTCGTCCTGCCTGGTCGGATCGTTCACCCTCGTCCTCTGTTCGTGCTCAGCGACAGCC
>JAEYNS010000308.1 GCA_023412435.1 Actinomycetes bacterium
GGCCGAGGGGCCCCACGTGCTGCGCCGCAACGGGTCGGTGCTCGAGGTCTCCAGCGACGGCGAGCTCGGCCCCAGCCTTGACGGCTTCAGCATCCTGCGCCCGCCACGCAACCTTGACGAGTTGCGCGCACTGGGGCTCGGCAAGGAGTTGTACCTGCGGATCAACCCCAGCATCCTCGTCGATGTCGAGGTGACCGCCGGCAGCCTCACCTGCACCGACATCCCGTACCTCGGCAAGGTCAGGCTGACCGCCGGCGGGGCTGAGCTCACCGGTGTCGCCGAGGCGGACGACGTGCTGGTCCAGGCCGGATCGGCCACCATCAAGGGGTCGATCGCCACCGGTCGCTCCCGGGTGCGGGTGGAGTCCGGCCAGCTCACCATCGAGCTCGACGAACGGTCCAACGTCACGGTGCGGGGCGACGCCCAGCTGGGCAAGATCACCTGGCCGGGCAACCAGAGCCTCGACGAGATCGTGCTCGGCAACGGTTCGGCCCGGCTCGATGTCGGCGTCGTCATGGGGTGGGCCAACATCAAGGCGGAGCTGCGGTGAGCGCGGACGGCTACCGGCCGCCCTCGGAGTGCCCGGTCTGCGGCGGTGAGCTGGTGACCACCCGGCTGGGCTGCCACGGCTGCGGCACCGAGCTGGCCGGCCACTTCGCCAGCTGCGAGTTCTGTGCCCTCGACGAGCGGGAGACCGAACTGCTGAAGGTTTTCCTCGCCTCTCGCGGGAACCTGCGCGAGGTCGAGAAGCACCTCGGCGTCTCCTACCCCACCGCGCGGGCACGGTTCACCCAGCTCCTGGTGAAGCTCGGACTGGCCGGCGACACCGACACCCCCCCGGTGCTGACCCGCGACCAGGTGCTGGCAGAGGTCGCCAGCGGGGCGCTGTCGCCGACCGAGGCCGCCGCTCTGCTGGGTGCGCTGCAGGACTGAGCGCACCGAGCGCCGGTGACCGGCCTCAGTCGTAGCTGTGGAAGCCGCGGCCGGTCTTGCGGCCCAGCCAGCCCGCCCTGACGTACTTGCGCAGCAGCGGGTGCGGCCGGAACCGCGGATCCCCGGTCTCGGCCTGCAGGATCTCGGCGATCGCCAGCACCACGTCGAGCCCGATCAGGTCCGCCAGCGCCAGTGGCCCCATCGGGTGGTTGGCTCCGAGCCGCATCGCGGTGTCGATGTCGGCCGCGGACGCCGTCCCCTCGGCGAGGACCTCGACGGCCTGGCCGATCATCGGGACAAGGATCCGGTTCACGATGAAGCCGGGCGCCTCGTTGGCGACCACCGGCGTCTTGCCGAGCCGACCGGCCAGCTCCCGCACCCGGTCGACCACCTCGGGCGGCGTCGCGGCGCCGGGCACGATCTCCACCAGCTGCATCACCGGCGCGGGGTTGAAGAAGTGCATCCCGATCAGGGGGTGGGTGAGCCCGCGGGCGAGTTCGGTGATCGACAGCGACGAGGTGTTGGACGCCAGCAGCGCGTCCGGGCCGGTGATGGCGTCCAGCTGGGCGAACAGGGCCTTCTTGGCTGCCAGGTTCTCGTAGATCGCCTCGACGACCAGGTCACGGTCGCCGAGGCCGGCAGGGGTGGCCGTGGTGAGGCGGCCCGAGATGTCGGCGGCCTGCCCGGAGGGCAGCTTCTCCCTGGCGACCTGCCGGTCCAGTCCGGCGCGGAGCCGCGCCAGGCCCCGCTCGGCGAGTTCCAGCGTTGTATCGGCGAGCTTGACCTCGAACCCCGGCACCCGCGCGAAGACCTCGGCGATCCCCGCGCCCATGGTTCCGGCGCCCACCACCGCCACCAGCATGTCGACCCCCTGTCAGCGGCCGGTGAACCCGACCGGCTTGCGCTTCTCGACGAACGCCGCCATCCCCTCGCGCTGGTCCTCGCTCTCGAAGCAGGACGCGAACTGCGCAACCTCGATGGCGATCGCGGTGTCGAGATCGGCGTGGATCCCGAGGGTGAGCGCGGCCTTGGCTGCCGCGACCGCCAGCGGCGACTGTCGGGCGATCTCCCCGGCCAGGCCGGTGGCCGCCGACAGGAGCTCGTCGGTGGGGTGGACGGCGTTCACCAGCCCGATCGCCAGCGCGCGGGCGGCGTCCACCCGCCGACCGGTGTAGAGCAGTTCCCGCGCGATCCCCTGACCGACGACCCTGGCCAGCCGCTGGGTGCCCCCGAAGCCCGGCGGGATCCCCAGGCCCACCTCCGGTTGGGCGAAGACGGCCGCCTCCCCGGCCAGCCGGATGTCGCAGGCGAGCGCGAGTTCGCAGCCACCCCCCAGCGCATACCCGTTCACCGCCGCTATCGAGGGAACCGGGAGGGTCTCCAGGGCGCGGAAGACGCCGTTGCCAAGCTCGCTGAACGCCTTCGCCTCGGCGCGGGTCATGGTCGCCATCGCCGCGACGTCCGCGCCCGCCACGAAGGCGCGCCCCGCGCCGGTGATCACCACCGCGCGGGCGCCGTCGCCGACCACCCGGTCAAGGGCGGCAGCGAGGTCGAGCAGGACCTGGCGGCTGAGCGCGTTCAGCGCCTCCGGCCGGTTGATGGTCACGGTGGCGACGTGGTCGGCCAGGGCGTACTCGACGTGGCTCATCTCTCTCCTCCTGGCCGGAGCGGCGGTCGCTGGGCTCAGCCGCTGAACGGCTCGAAGGAGACGACCGTCACCTGGATGGAGCTGCCGTTCGGCGCCTCGTAGCTGACCGTGTCACCCGGCCCGGCGCCCAGCACCGCGCCGCCCAGCGGGGACTGCGGGGAGTACACCTCGATGTCGACCGAGTCGTCCAGGCCCATCAGCTCGCGGGAGCCGAGCAGGAAGGTGTCGTCGTCGTCCGGGTCGCCGTCGAAGTAGACGGTCACCAGGGTGCCCGGGGTGACCCGCGCGGCCCCCGCCGGCGGCTCGCCGACGTGGGCGCTCTCGAGGATGGCGGTGAGCTGACGGATGCGCGCCTCCTGGTGGCCCTGCTCCTCGCGGGCGGCGTGGTAGCCGCCGTTCTCGGAGAGGTCGCCCTCCTCCCGTGCGCGGGCGATCTTGGCCGCGACCGTCTCGCGTCCCTCCCGCTTGAGGTGGTCCAGTTCGGCGGTCAGTTTGTCGTAGGCGTCCTGGGTGAGCCAGGTCGTCGTGAGGTGCTCGTCAACCATCGAACGAGCCTAGCCGATCCTGCCGGGCTTGCCTCACCGGACCGCCCGGCAGCCCTCGAGGGCGGCGCTGGTGCCGCGCTTGAAGGTGCGGACGGTGACGTCCTGCCGGGTCACCCGCTGGCCGTCGGCCGGTACCTCGACGAGCAACTCGCCGACCCGCTCGTAGCTCACCGCCTGCACGAACAGCAGGCACGTCGCCGCCCGGTTCGGATCCTCCCGCTCAAGCGTCAGCGTGACCTTCACCTCGGTGTCGGAGGTGACCTGGAACGCGTCCACCCTGGCCGCGACCGGGGGAGTGGCGCCGTCGAGGGCCACCCAGCCGGTCCAGGCCACGGCGAGGACGCCACAGACCACGGCCAGCACCCGCCAGTCCATCAGCGGCCGCCGGACGGGATAGCGGCGGGCGAGCCGTGCGGCGACCTCGGGATCCATGGCTCCATTCAAGCCCACCGGGCGCCGGGGCGCCGAACCGGCGGGCCGTCGCCCGGCGTCATGGCGACCGGCCCTGTGGAACGGGTTGGTCCAGGTGGCCGCTTCGCCGGAGAATAGGGCACATGTCGGACAAGCCAGACGCCGGACTCCGGCTGCTCCACGTCCACGCCCATCCCGACGACGAGTCGTCCAAGGGTGCGGCGACCACCGCCTATTACGTGGCGCGCGGCGCCCGTGTCATGGTGGTCAGCTGCACCGGCGGCGAGGAGGGCTCGATCCTCAATCCCCGGCTGGACACCCCGCAGAACTGGGAGCGGATGCCGCAGCTGCGCCGCGAGGAGATGGCCGCCGCGGCCGCGATCCTGGGCATCGAGCACGTCTGGCTCGGCTACCGCGACTCCGGCTTCCCCGAGGGCGAGGACTGGCAGCCCAGCCATCCCGACGCCTTCGCCCTGGCCCCGGTGGACGAGGCCGCGGGCCGGCTGGCGCGGGTGATCCGCGAGTTCCGGCCCCACGTCCTGACCACCTACGACGAGCGGGGCGGCTACCCCCACCCCGACCACGTGATGTGCCACACGGTGGCGATGGCTGCCGTCGACGTGGCCGCGAACCCCGACCTGTGGCCCGAGCACGGCGAGCCGTGGCAGGTCTCGAAGGTCTACTACCAGATGGGCTTCCACCGCGGCCGCTACGCCGCCCTGGATGAAGCCATGCACGCCGCGGGACTCGGCCGTCCCTACGCCCACCGGCTCGCTGAGTCATCGCAGGATGCGGACGCCAAGGGCCAGCCCACCACGTTCATCCCCGCCGCCGACTACTTTGAGGTCCGCAATGCGGCGCTGCTGGCCCACGCCAGCCAGATCGACCCGGACAGCTTCTGGTTCGCCGTCCCCGTCGAGGTGGAACGGGCCGGTTGGCCGACCGAGGACTTCCAGCTCGCCCGGTCGGTGGTGCCCACCTCGACCCCCGAGTCCGACCTGTTCGCCGGGTTGCGGGACGGGGCGTAAGGTCGCAGGCATGGTGCTGCTCGATCTCGGCTCGGACATCGTGACCCCGCCGTGGCTGCCGCTGGTGTTGGTCGTCGTGCTGCTAGCCGTCCTCGGCCTGCTCTTCTGGAGCCTGCGCGGCCACCTGCGCCGGATCGACGTCCACGACGGGCCGCCGGAGTCCTGAGCCCGGTCCGGGTGGCCGACGGCGGGGCGAAAGGCCTGCTGCCGGGCGGTTAGGGTGGGGCTGTGAACCGACTCGCCGACGCCGCCTCGCCGTACCTGCGGATGCACGCTGACAATCCGATCGACTGGTGGCCGTGGGGTCGGGAGGCGCTGGCAGAGGCTGCCCGCCGCGACGTCCCGATCCTGCTGTCGGTCGGCTACGCGGCCTGCCACTGGTGCCACGTGATGGCGGAGGAGTCCTTCCGCGACCCGGCGATCGCGGCGTTGGTCAACCCCGACTTCGTCGCGATCAAGGTCGACCGCGAGGAGCGTCCCGACCTCGACGCGATCTACATGAAGGCGACCCAGGCGTTGACCGGGCAGGGTGGGTGGCCGATGACGGTCTTCCTCACCCCGGACGGCAGGCCCTTCTTCGCCGGCACCTACTACCCGCCCGAGTCCGGCCACGGGCTGCCGTCCTTCACCCAGGTGGTCGAGGCGATCGCCGCCGCCTGGCGGGAACGCCGCGAGGAGGCGGTGCAGTCCGCCGACGTCATCCGGCATCATCTCGCCGCGGAGTTCGTCCCCCCGCAGGCGCCCGCGTCGCTGGACGTCTGGGGCCTGCTGGGTGCGCTCGGCAAGGACTTCGACCCGGTCCACGGCGGCTTCGGGAC
>JAEYNS010000040.1 GCA_023412435.1 Actinomycetes bacterium
GCCGCCGCCTCCGCACCGCGACGGGCGGCCGCCACGATCCCGGCGTCGTAGATGGCCCTGCCCTGCCTGGTCAACGCGATGCCGCGCGCCTCCACCTCACCGAACCGGACCCGCAGCGCGTCCTCGACGACGCTGCCGTCGGCCAGCCGGAACAACCGGGGCTCGGCCAGGGCGCGGAAGGAGGTCTGCCGCAGCAGGACGTCGGGGCCCTCCCACTTCGGCGGTCCCTGGATGTCGTCGATCATCGTGATGCCCCGCTCGGACATCCTCCGGTAGAGGGCGTCGATGTCGAGCACGCGTGGGGTGAGGTGGTTGATGTGGGTGGAGCGGACCCCGCCGATGTCGGCCGCGACCGCCGACACCGCCTCGAGTTCGCGGTACCAGGCGGCGTCCACCGGTTCCCGGGAGAGCTCGAAGGTGGCGGTGGCCAGGCGGAGGAACTCGACCGCGTCGGGCTCGGACAGCCCGCCCTCGGCCTCGGCCCGGTCGGCGAGCACGAGCAGGTCGGGGGAGAAGACCTGCCGGTCCGCGAGGAAGGCTTCCAGCCGTCGCTGCAGGTCGGCGTCGAAGAAGCGGCGGTCCGAGGGCGTGATCATCGACGTGAAAACCCGGAACGGGTTCCTGGCCAGCTCCTCGGCGTCGATCGGACGGAAGGCCGTCGACACCACGGGGATCGCCGAAGTCGCAGCCTCCCGCAGGTCGTAGAAGCCGACCGGGTACATCCCGATCGCGCCGAAGATCCGCGCCACCTGGGCCATCTCGACGGGGCTGCCCAGCCGGATCGCACCGTGGCGCTCGGCGGTCACCCTGTCGATGCTGCCGAGCCGCTGGGCGGCAGCCGGGTCGGCCGCCATCACGTCGGCGTTCACCTCGTGCGAGACCTCCAGCAGCGTGGTGTAGGCCGGCACCTCGGTGCCGTACATGTCGGACAGGCTGCGGGCGAACGCAGCGCGCAACTGCCACTGCGGCACGAACGTCATCGATGACTCCTTCGTCGGGCTGACCCCATCATCCCGCCCCTGTCCAGTGTCGGAAACGGGTCGTAGCATCGGGCAGGTGACCGACCCGCGCGAACTGGTGCTTCCCGACGTCGCCGCCTGGCGGGCCTGGCTCGACGCCCACGAGGACAGCACCGACGAGGCGTGGCTGGTGCTGGCGAAGAAGGGCAAACCGGCCCCGACCACTCTCACCCACGCCACCGCGCTCGAGGAGGCGCTGTGCTCGGGGTGGATCGACGCCATCTCGCGCAGCAGGGACGATGCGACCTCGCTGCAGCGGTTCTGCAAGCGCCGGCCCCGCAGCACCTGGTCGGCCCGCAATGTCGAGATCGCCGAGCGGCTGGTCGCCGAGGGCCGGATGCGTCCCCGCGGCCTGGCCGAGATGGAGCGCGCCAAGGCGGACGGACGGTGGGCGGTCGCCTACCCCGGGCCGGCGACGATCACGGTTCCCGACGACCTCGCCACCGCGCTGGCGTCCCACCCGGGCGCCGCGGCGGCCTTCGCGGCGCGCCGCTCCCAGAACCGGTACGCGATCCTGGTCCGGCTGCACCACCTCAAGACCGAGGCCGCCCGGGTCCGCAACATCGAGAAGTACGTCGCAATGCTCGAGTCCGGCGACACCCTCTACCCGCAGCGGGATGCGGCCGGCGGTCAGGAGCGCCCGGCGGAGTGAAATACGGTGGGTGTCATGACGGGTGTGGACGGGGTCTCGGACCCACGGTTCGACGAGCACGAGTATGAGGACGCGCTTGAGCCCAAGCACCTGATCCGGCGCTCCGACGTCGTGCTGAAGGCCGGCATCCTGATGCTCGGCGCCGGCACCAGCGGGCTGCGGGTTCGTGAGCTCATGCAGTCCGTCGCCGCCACCGTCGGCATTCAGCGGCTGCACGCCGACATCTCCTTCACCTCGATCACGCTCACCGTGGGACGCAGGCGCACCTTCCGCACCCAGGTCGGCGAGATCCCCAACCCCGGGGTCAACGCCCATCGCATCGCGATGCTGCAGGATCTCGGCAATGCGCTGCCTGCCAGGGCCACCGTGACCGAGGTGGACGCCAGGCTGCGCGAGATCGAGCAGACCCCGCGGCTCTACCCGGAGTGGGTGCTGGTGGTGCTCGTCGCCTTCGCCTGCGCCTCGATCGCGGTGCTGGGCGGCGGCAGCTGGCGCGAGGTGCTCGCCGTCCTGCCGGCCTCGGCGCTGGCCTACTGGCTGCACCGCAAGCAGGGCACCTGGCAGCTCAACCACCTCGCCACCGTGCTGATCTCGGCGGCGGTCGCCTCCGCGCTGTACCTCGGCTTCAGCGGGCTGCTCGACCTGGTGGTCGGCGAACCCAGCCCGCGCAGCGCAGCCGGCTTCATCAGCGCCTGTATCTTCCTGATCCCGGGGTTCCCACTGGTGACGGCGGGCCTCGACCTCGCCCGGATCGACCTGCAGGCGGGGATCCCGCGCCTGGTCTACGCCGCGATGGTGTTGTTGTGCATCACGATCGGGGTCTGGTTGGTGGCGACGCTGTCGGGCCTGTCGGCCGACCCGGTGCCGCCGCTGGACGCGCCGCTGCCGCTGGTGCTGACGGTCTCGTTGGTGGCGTCCTTCTTCGCGGTCTTCGGCTGGGCGACGATGTTCAACTCGCCGCTTCGGATGGCGGTCGCCTCGGGGCTGATCGCCGCCGCCTGCAACCTGCCACGGCTGCTGCTGCTCGACTCCGGCGTGCGTCCCCATGTGGCGACCTTCATCGGGACCTTCCTGATGGGCCTGAGCTGCGCGCTGGTGGCCCGGGTGTTCCACATGACGAAGATCATCATGACCGTGCCGGTGGTGCTGGTCGTGATTCCCGGCGGATCCGCCCTGCGCACCCTGCTCTACTTCGACCAGTCCGACGTGGGGAGCGCGCTGAACTCGGGGGTCTCCACGGTCCTCGTCGCGATCGCGATGATCGCGGGGCTCGCCGGGGCCCGCATGCTCACCGACCCGGAGTGGGCCTTCACCCGTCCGGAGCCGCCGACCCTCGCCCTGGCGAGGATGCGGCGGCTGCTCGCCTTCCGCCGGCCGGGGCGGGTGGCTCAGGACGCGGTCCGAGGGCGGCTGGTGGGACGGGATGCCACGCCGCCGAGCCCTGCGGACCCCGACGAGGACGAGTAGCCCGAGCGCCAGACGTAGCCCACGAAGCCGGCCACCCCGGCAGCCAGTGCCACCGCCCACCACGGGAAGCCCGGCAGGTCGGGAGCCTCGGCGGCGGCGCTCGCCTGCTGCGGCGGGGTGGGGGTCACCCGCTCGGCGGTGACCAGGATGCGGTGGCTGTTGATGCCCAGCGGCGTGCAGGTGACGAGGGTGACCAGGTCCCGGTCCGGGTCGGGCCAGATCGCCTCGGTGGCGGCCGGGTCGATTACCTGGATCTCGATCACCCGGTAGCTCAGCACCTCGTCGAGCACGGAGATCGTGACCAGGTCGCCGGGAGCCGCCTCGTCGAGGTGGTTGAACAGGGTGGCCGTGGGGAGTCCACGGTGCGCGGTGAGCACTGCCCGTGTGCCCACCCCGCCGACGGGCAGCGAGGTGCCCTCGAGGTGCCCGACGCCGCGCAGCAGGGTCTCGTCGCCGGTGCCGTGGTAGACCGGCAGGTCGATGGCCAGGGCCTGGTACTGCAGGCGTCCGATCAGCCCGGTCCCGCCGGGGTTGAGCAGGTCGCGGTAGGTGAGGGAGGCGTCCAGCGTGGCCCCGTTGCCGGTGGGCACCCGTTCATGGGAGGCCAGGATCGCCCCGCTGGCCAGGGCGGCGTTGTACGCGTGGGCACGTTCCAGTTGGGCGGCACGGTAGGCCGCGTCGTCATGAGGCGGCTCGTCGAGCAGTTGGCGGGCGGTCTGGGTGACCCGGGACTGCTCCCGCTGGGAGAACCAGGAGGCCGCCTGGGGGTAGAGCACGATGGCGAGCCCCGTCAGGATCACCAGGCCCGCCACGAGCTGGGACCACGGCGGCGTCCACCGTCGGCGGCCGGCCGCCCGTCTGGCTGCAGGCCCCGGGAGG
>JAEYNS010000149.1 GCA_023412435.1 Actinomycetes bacterium
GGCGAGCTGGGTGGCGGCCGCGACTGCCGCCGCCGGGGTGCGGGCCAGCGAACCCGCCCTGGCCGCCGAGCCCGCCATCTGGTCGACGGTGGCGCGGGCGAGCCAGACCCGTGCACCGCCCACGACCAGGCCGAAGAGCAGGACGAGCACCGGCACCAGCAGTGCGAACTCGACGGTTGCGGCACCCCGCTCGCCGCTGGTCACGGGGCGGTCACCCGCTCGAGGGGCAGTACTACCCGCTCGGTGATCCGGCCCAACCCCAGGTCGAGGAACACCGGCGCACTCCCGGTCACGGTCACGGTGACGGTGGTCGAGTCCTGGGTGGTCTCCACCACCACGTCGCTCAACCCGCCACGGGCAGCGACGTCGCCGGCGGTCGCCTCCGCCTGCGCCGTCAGGTCGGGTCCGGCCGCTCGCAGGTCCGCGGCTGCGGCGGCGGCCTGGGAGGCCACCGAGCGGGCGTGCAGCCACACCCCGGTCTGCACCAGGCCGAGGACGAGTCCGAGCGCCGCAGGGACCACCATCGCCCACTGCGTCGACTCCGACAACCCGCGTTCGTTCACGGCGTGGGCAGGCGCGAGTTCACGAAGAGCGTGATGGCGGTGACGACGCCGACCGCGATGGTCACGGCACCGGCCAGCAGGATCGCGTTCTCCGTCGACTGGGACAGCCCACGCTCGTCTCGCCGGCCGGGTGGCGCGACGAGGGTGCCGATCAGCAGGTGGAGGAAGGTACGCATGGTGTTCTCCTCGGGGTGGGGTGGCCGGCGTCAACCGCCGGCGAGGCGGAGCAGGGGTGGGACGAGGAACAGCAGGCCGAACAGCAGGGTCGGAACGACCATCAGGATGCCCATCCGCTCCGACAGCTCGTTGGCGTGGAGCTTCATTCGGGTGAGGTGCGCGTCGCGCAACTCCTTCACCCGGGCGCGCAGCGCACCCGACAGTGCCGCGCCCGACTCGTCCAGCCGCATCACGTCGGCGATGTCGGCGAGGGCGGGCAGGTCGAGTTCACCCCCCAGGCGCTGGAGCTCGGCGTAGGGTGCCCGCTGCTCGAGGCGGGCGCGTTCCAGGGCCTCCGCGATCGCGCTGAAGACCGTCACGTCGGACACCGCGGCGGCCGCCCGCAGCGCCTGCGTGCCGGACCGGTTCGCCAGGCGCTCGAGAGTGACCAGGTCGAAGAAGGTGAGGAGCGCCTCGCCGGCGTCCTCGGTGACGGCGCGGTCGCGACGTCGCAGCGCCAGGTCGGGCAGGACGAAGCCGATCAGCCCGCCGGCGAGGGCGAGGACCGCCGGCAGCAGGGACGGGGAGCCGCTCACCCAGCCCAGCCAGCCGCCCAGGACGGCGGGCAGGAGCAGGCCGACGAAGCCTGCGAGGGTCTTGTGCGCGATGTGCCGGTCGACGCTGGTGCCCACCATGCGCAGCCGGCGGCGGGTGTCCTCGCCCACCACCAGCCCGCTGCGGCCGCGAACCCAGCCGCCGAGCCGGCCGAGTCCCGGCTCGTCGTCGAGCGTCGGCGGCGCGCGTCCGTCCAGCAGGTCGAAGGCGTCGGCCAGCCTGGGATGGGCCGGAATCCGGCTCAGGACCAACGCCCACAGGCCTCCGCCGAGCAGGCAGCCCACCACCGCGGCAACGGCGATCATGATGCCGCGCTCCGCAGGATCCGTTGTCGCGGCCTGGGCAGGGACATCCTGCGCAGTCCGAGCAGGGCGCCGAGGTAGGCGGCGATCAGCACAGCGAGGATGACCTGCCCGGCGGGGGTGCGGTACGGCTCGAAGAAGGAACCCCCGAAGACCAGCGCACCGCCCAGCACCACGAGCGTGATCAGGGTGACCTGCCGGACCACCACCCGCGGCTTGGCACGCTCGGTCTCGATCTCACGCAGCGCGCGCAACCGGTCCTGGATGGCGTCGGCCAGGGCGGTGAGGGTGGCCTGCGCGCCGGTGCCGCCTCGCTCGGCGGCCAGCGAGAGCGCAGCGAGCACGGCGTCGGCATCCGGGCTGTCGAGGTCGTCGGCCATCGCCCGCAGCGCCGAGGAGAGCGGCCACCGCTCGTCCATCCGCTGCACCACCAGCAGCAGCGGTGACGCCAGCGGCTCGGGCGCCTGCCGGGACGACACCCGGATCGCGTCCCCGATCGAGCGTCCGGTCGGCAGGATCGCGGCGAGGCTGCGCACCCAGCGGTCGAGCGCCTCCAGCAGGTGGACCTCGGTCTGGGGTGGTGTGCCGAGCAGCCGAGGGACGGCGAGGCCGAGCGCGGGGGCGAGGACCGCGAGCAGCGTCCAGCCGGTGAAGGTGGCGGCGAGAATGCCCACCACCAGCCACCCGCCGACCAGTAGGAGGCGTCGCGTGCCGATCCGACGGAGCCGGTCGGGGTCGAGCCAGGGCCGGTTGCGCGGGGGCGCAGCGGCACCGTCGCGGTCGCGCCAGCCGACGACCACGAGGACCGCTCCCCCGATCAGGAGGATCCCGCACACCGCCGCCGCCCAGGTGCCCATCACTGCTCCCAGCCGCTGCGGAACGGCTCCAGTTCGGAGAGGAAGCCCGGATCGGGGGTGAAGCGTGCGCGTCCGCCGGAATCTGCGGCCTGGTAGACGAGGTGGGTCACCGGCCGTCCACCCTCGATGCCTCCGGTCAGCTGGCGAACCTCGGAGACGAACCGGGTCCGCAGCCCGCCGCGCCAGGTGTCGTCGACCAGCCGGACGTGCACCAGCAGGTGCAGGTGGTGGGCGATCTGCCGATAGGCCTCCTCGATGGTGAGCACGCCGCCCTGGGCGACCCGCGAGGCCAACCGGTCGATGGTGGAGCTGGCCGAGTGGGAGTGCGTGGTCGACATGGTTCCGGTGATCGCTGTCATCGCCTCGAACATCGCCCCCGCCTCGCCGCCGCGGACCTCGCCGACGACCAGCCGGGAAAGGTTCTGGCGCAGGGCCTCGGGGATCAGGTCGGCGACGGTGTACTCGCCGAGGCGGTGACCGTCCTGGGTCTCCCCCATCCCGATCCTGGCCTGAAGGGCGAGGATGTTCGTCCGGCCCGGCTGCAGGTGAGTGAGCAACTCGTAGTCGGTCTCCAGGGTGCCGAAGCGTTCGTTGGCCGGGATCGCGGCGATCAGTGCCCGCAGCAGGGTGGTCTTGCCTGCCCCCTGGTCGCCGGAGATCACTATCGACTTGTGGGCCAGCACTGCTGCGTGCAGCAGCCGGGCGAGCTCCTCGCTGAGCATGCCGCCGTCCACCAACTCGGACAGCGTGACGTGGGTGAGGGTGTGCTGCCGGATGGCGATGGACGGCCGGAAGCTGAGCCCGAAGCCGATGGCGTGCAGCCGATGGCGGTCGCCGAGGGCGAGCGTCATGGTGGGGTGTGCGTCATCGAACGGACGCGCGGGAGTCACCGATTCACCGAGGAACCGGATCGCCTCCACGAGTTCCTCATCGCTGTCCGCGACCGGCGGGTGGGTGGTCCGGCGACCGTCGCCGTACTGCACGACGACCGAGTCGCACCCGTGGATCTCGATGTTCTCGGCGTCGGCGATCTCGAACAACGGCTGCAGCCTGCCGAACCCGAAGATCGCATCCTCCACGGCGACCGCGTAGGCGTGCTCGACCTCGACCGGCCACAGCGCGCGGCCGTCCGCGCCGAGGCGGGCGGCGTGGTCGGCCACCACGGAGCGCACCACCGACCGTCCCAGCAGCCGCCGGTCCACAGTGGACAGCGGGGGCGAGCCGTCCTGGCTGACCTCGGCCAGCCGCCGGGTGATCAAGTCGGAGGCCTTGCGGCGCAGCGCCACCACCAACTGCCAGTCCACCCCCGCGGTGGGCGGGGACGGCAGCGCGCCGAGGCGCTCCCGCGGGAAGGCGAAGACGGCTTGCTCCTCACCGATCAGCAGGGACACGTCGGCCAGCGGCTTCATCCCGGAGCCCCGATCCGGTGCTGCCGCGCCGCGAGCCGCTCGGCAAGGTCGGACGCGGTTCGGCGGACACCCTTCAGGAAGCCTCCGGTCGCGAACCGGCGTCCCGCCGCGGCACCGTGGGACCACACCCCCGCGTCGTCCGGGGCCCACGGGATCGACTCCACCCGGTCCACCCCGAACTGGGTTCCAATCTCGCCGGCCGTGTAGGGGCGTCCCGGCCCGACCAGCAACAGGCTCAGCCGGTCAGGGACGGCGGCGGTCACCAGCGGCAGGTAGAGGCGCAGCTGGACGAGGTCGACGAGGCTGGTGCGGGTCACCAGGACGACGGCGTCGGACTCGTCGACGAGCGCGGCCGGCAGGCCGTGGTTGCCCAGCCGTCCGGTGTCGACGATCACGTCCGCCTCCCACTCGCCCAGCACCGCCGCGAACTCGGGCCAGACCGGGGCGAACAGCTCGACCATCCCGGGGTTGGCGAACCCGGGCAGGAAGCGCCGGGTGGGGCCGTCCTCGGGCCCCAGGTCGAGGACCGCCCGCTCCAGCGCCGCGGCCAGCGGCCGCCGCTCGCGGTGCGCCGACAGCAGCGACCACAGGCCCTTCCCGAACGGGTCGCTGCCCTGCAGGTAGCCGGCGAGCACGCTCTGCGAGGGGTGCGGATCGGCGTCCACCAGCAGGACGGGACGGGGCCAGGCCAGGGCGAGGCCCAGCGCCGTGGTGGTCACCCCCGGGGAGTGGCCGGCACCGGCGAGCACGACGACGCTCATCGTTGGGTCTCCGGCTGCCTGACCACCACCAGCTGGTCACCGGCGGCCAGCCGGGCCACCCGCTCGGCCTGCTCCTGGGGGACGCTGACGTCGATCAGGGTGGCGCCGTCCGGCAGGTCGGTGGCCAGTGAGGCGATCCGGCCCACCACGCTCGCTCCGGGCGGGGGTGCGGCGGCGTCGCGGGACACGGCCACCAGCAGGACCGGCGCTCCGGGTGGCAGCTCCGAGGCCGGCAGCCTGCCCGGGGCAAGCCGTAGCCCCACCCGGGCGGTGCCGGCCTCGACCGCTGGCGCGCCGTAGGACCGTGGCGAGAGCACCGAGCCTGCGACCAGGTCGGTCAGCGCGGTCTGCCCGACCACCGCCGGCAGTCGCTCGCCGGGCACCGTCTCGATGCCCGGGGTGGACGGCAGCCAGACGACGCCGAGGTCGGCCTCGGTGATGGGCTGGTCGCGGTAGACGGTCCGGGTCACCGTCACCACCGACTGGGCCCCGGACACGCTGGCGTAGAGCCACGCCGCACCGAGCCCGCCCACGCAGATCGCGAGCACGCCGATGGCCACCAGGCGGAGGTTCCGCCGGGCGCGCACCCGGGTGGCCCGGGCGGTCTCCGATGGGTCTGCCATGTCGGTTCGCCTAACACAGTGGCCGGACGTGGGGCGAAACCTCGGGGGTGGGTTACGTTGCGTCCGGTGCGCAGACTCTAGAATCCCAACCCGCTCGCTGCCCAGACCCGATCGGCGAATCCGTACAAATCTGTGGATAACTTCCCGCTCATCCACAACCCGACCACCGTGCCCTGCGGCCGAGGACGGCACCGACCGACGCCCGGCTGGCACCACCTGCCTCGCGTCGACATCGTGGTTATCACCGGCCCGCGGACGGCGCCACCCCACGCTCGCTTCGAAGTGGGGGTTACCAGCCCGGCTGGAGGCTCCATAACCCCGGACTCGTAGCGAAGCCGGAGAACCCGGCGGCCACCGCGGCCGATAACCCCGACTTCACAGCGATCGTTAGCGTCGGATCCCAACGCGAAGGTCCGTCCCCGGAACCGGGGAGCCGTCCCGCCGGGGTCAGAGGCGCTTCAGCGGCGACCAGCCCCGGGCCCTGCCGGTGGCGGTGGCGTCCATCGACGACGATACCGGCGCGGCGGCATTGACTCCGAGCCGCACCCGGGTGGCCGGCTCGAGCAGTCCCGGCGGAGTTGCCCGCAGCCTGTCCAGCACCTCGTCGGTGCTCACTCCGGCGGCGGCGGCGAGGTCGCCCAGGCTGGCGCCATGGTTGGCGACAGTGGCCAGTTCGCGGTCGACCCGCGACTGGTACGCCCTAGCCTTCGCGAGCAGCGCGTGGTGCGTGACGACGCTGGCCGACAGGCTCGCCAAGGCTTCGTCGAGCGTGGTGTGGTCGTCCCGCGGTTCGGTTGCGAGCAGGATCTGGGTGTTGTCGTGCAGCAGCGCCATGCTTCCCCCATCGACTTCCCGCGCGGCACCGCGGGAAGGTTTGCCCACCCCCCAACCGGGACACCTCAATCCCGGTACGCCCCGGCGGTCGGCACGGTGTCGCGCACTACCACCACGGGCACCTCCAGATATAGCAGACACGCCTGTGGAAGTCGCCTTCCGACACGTCATCGGGCACGGTTCCCGCGGGCTTCGGGACGGCCCGGACGGTAGCGTGGCGGCATGGCAAGGATCCTGGTCACCGGCGGGGTGCGCAGCGGGAAGTCGCGCTACGCCGAAGGCCTGCTGGATTCCGCCGCCCCCGCCCTCTACCTCACGCCCGGCTACCCCGCCGACGCCGCGGTGGACGCCGAGTGGGCGGCCCGGGTTGCGGCCCACCAGGCTCGCCGGCCGGCCGGCTGGCGGACGGTCGAGACGCTCGCCCTGGCCGAGCAGATCGCCACAGCGGACGCGCCAGTGCTGGTCGACTGCCTCGGCACCTGGCTGACCCGCGTGCTCGATCAGTGGCAGGCCTGGGAGGCACCCCGCGAGGACTGGCTGTCGCGCCTGGACAAGGAAGTGGCCGCGCTCGCCCAGGCAGTCGCGGGCTGCCCCGACCACGTGGTGGTGTCCAAGGAGGTCGGCTGGGGGCTGGTGTCGGAGTACCGGTCGGGCCGGATCTTCGCCGACCAGTTGGGTCGGCTCAATCAGGCAGTGGGAGCGGTCTGCGACGAGGTGGTGCTGATGGTGGCCGGACGGCCGCTGCGGCTGCCTGGCCAGGAACCGTCCCCCTGAGCCGAAGAACCGTCCCCCCGAGCCGAAGAACCGTCCCCCTGAGCCGAAGAACCGTCCCCGGTGAACCGGCTCCGGACCGTCCTGGTGCGTCAGGCGAGGTGGAAGCCGGTGACCAGGAGCAGGACGGTGAGGGTGGTCTCGACGAGGGCCCCGAGGACGTCGCCGGTCATGCCTGCGAACCGCTGAACGCAGCGCCGGAGCAGCAGGGAAGCAGCGCCCAGGGCCAGCAGGGTCGCCAGCGCACCCTGCCACCAGGGTTGGCCGGCCAGCCGGCCGAGCGACGCGAGCCCGGCGGCCACTGCGACCCACAAGACAGCGACCGCCGTCCGGGGCACGGCAGACGCGAACAGGGATCCCAGCCCTTCGGGACGGGCGGCGGA
>JAEYNS010000192.1 GCA_023412435.1 Actinomycetes bacterium
AGTCGGGCCTTCGTGGGGGCCGATTCCTGCTTCGCCCTGGCTGCGGCGGTCCGCGAACTGTTGGCGGTCCGTCCGCGGACGATGCCGACGAACTCCTCGATGAGTTCCTCCCTGCGGAGCGCTTCGCCCTCGCCCGCCGCCCGTGCCGCGGGCGCCTGAACCAGCCACGCCAGTCCGATGGTGGTCGGCTCGGCGTCGGTGAGCGGGACGGCGACCAGGTCGCGCCGACTCTGCGAGCGGGCTACCGCATGGGGCACCACCAGCACCCCTGCGCCCCAACCGACCTGGTCGAAGGCGTCCGGACCGTCGGGCACCCGTGGCTCGCCCGCCAGGTCGGCCAGGGTGAGCTGGTCGAAGGCAGCGACCGGATGGTCCTTCGGCGCGACCACCACCGCCACCTCGTCGTAGAGCCGGATCAGGTGCAACCCCTCCCGCTCCACGGGGAGCCGGACGAAGCACAGGTCGACCCGGCCCGCGTCGAGCGCTCCCCGCTGCTCCGCCTGGGGGAGTTCCCTCACCTCAAGGGTGGTCTGGGGGAGCCGCTCGGCCCACACCCGCCGCCACCTGGTCAGCGTCACCCCGGGGACATGTCCGACGCGCAGGACGGGACGCGCCGGTCCGGACGGTTCCTCGAGGCTCATCCCTGCAGGGTAACCGACGCCCCGCCGGCGGGCCGGGCGGCGGAACCGTCCCGGGTCACCACAGGTAGGGCAGGAAGCGCCGCGGCACCCTCGCCCGGTAGTCGGCGTAGTCCGGGTGCGCGTCGAGCAGCCAGGCCTCCTCGCGGCGCCGCTTGGCCTCGAAGAAGACGATCGCGAGCGCGAACGTGACCAAGGCCGCCGGCGAGGTCAGCAGCGACCAGCCCAGCAGGATCAGCAGCACGCCGCCGTAGATCGGGTGGCGGACCAGCCCATAGACCCCGTCCTGCCGAAGCTCTCCAGCGGCCACCGGACGCGGGAACGGCGTGAGCTGGCTGCCCAGCCCGGCCCCGCCCAGCAGCGCGAGGGCGACCCCGCCCACCCCGGCGGCTCCACCGGCGAGCCACAGCCAGGGGCGTGCCCGCTCCGGCCAGCCGCCGCCCAGCAGCCCGGCAGCGCCCGCCGCAGCGAACAGGACCACCTGCAGCGCCACCCAGCCACCGCCCCGGCTACCGAGCGCGGGTAGGCGATTCGGCCCGCGCGGTCGCGTCGGGGCCGGCTCGGGGTTCGGCGGAGCGGTCATCACCCACCACGCTAGCGACGCCATGGGGGTCCCTGCGATGCCCGACGTACGGTTGACCATGGCGAGAATCAAGCGACGCGAGGACACCAACCCCGACGAGGGTGAGCGCAAGTACGGCGACGTCGAGTTCGCCGACCCGGTGAACAACAAGTATCCGATCGACACCGAAGAGCACGTCAGGGCGGCCTGGGCGTACATCAACAAGGACGCGAACGCGGAGAAGTACTCCTCGAAGGAGGAGGTCGAACGGATCCGGGGCCGGATCAAGACCGCCGCGAAGCGGTTCGACATCGAGATCAGCGAGGACTGAGCCCGCTACGACCCGTCCCGGATCGCCCTCCGGGGCAGGCCTGCGAGCGCCTCCGACGGCTCCATGCCGGAGAGTGCCGGGCCGGTCGCAGACTCGGATTCGAGGAGCCGGACGAGGTCGTCGGCGGTCGGGCGCTCGGCGGGTTCCTTCGCCAGGCATGCCATCACGATCTCGACCAGGTCGACCGGAACCGCCGGGGGAAGCGTGGGCGGGGGCTCCTGCACCTGCGCCAGGGCGGTCGCGATCGGGTTCCCCCGGTCGAACGGCTTGCTGCCGGTGAGCATCTCGTGGGCGAGCAGCCCGAGGGAGTAGATGTCGCTCGGCGGGCCCACGGGCCCGCCCATCGCCTGTTCGGGGCTCAGGTAGTAGGCCGTGCCCAACAGCTGGCCGGTCGAGGTGAGCGAGCCGCCGTCCATCGACCGCGCGATCCCGAAGTCGGTCAGCCGGGGGATCGAGCCGGGGGCCATCAGGACGTTGCCAGGCTTGATGTCGCGGTGGATGATCCCCGCCCGGTGGGCCACGTCGAGGGCGGCTGCCAGTTGCCGGACGATGTCTCGCACCAGTCCGGGCTGGAGCGCACCCTGTGAGGCGAGCAACTGGGAGAGGTTCGGACCGTCGACGAGTTCCATCACGAGGAAGGCAAGCCCGTCGTGCTCGCCGAAGTCATGGATCGTCACAGTGTTCGGGTGGGTGAGCTGGGCGGCGAACCGGGCCTCGTCGCGGAACCGCTCGACCAGGGCGAACTCGTCCTGGGTGTGGGGGTGCATGATCTTGACCGCCACCCGGCGTTCCAGGGTGGCGTCGAACGCTGCCCAGACCTGCCCCATCCCGCCGGATGCCACCGGGGCGGTCAATCGGTATCTCCCGGACAGCACGAAGTCGGGCTTCAGGCGTTGCATGGTCTCTCCGTCCCGCCATGATGCTGGCGACCGCTGCCAACGCCGACTCCCAAGCCGGCCGCGCAGGGACGCGAGGCGTTACGAGTGTACGGGAGACACCCCGCTACGCCCTCCTCCGCGTTCATGACCCGACGGGTTTGCGCCGCGTCACGGTGAGCGCCCCGGTGACCACCCGGCGCGCCAGTGAACTGCTGGTTTCCGGGTTGGGCAGCCGGACCGGCCAGAGCCGGCGGCCGCCGCTGGGGAGTTCGGCCAGTTGCCGCAGCCGGCGGTTGAACCGGGCCAGCAGCGGCCCGCGGGCGCGCAGCGGGATCGAGTTGCGCTGGAAGAGGATCTGGAGGCCCATCATGACCCGGGCCTCACGCAGGAGGCGCCGGTAGCTGCGCTGCCAGGACTCCCAGCGTCCGTCATGGTGGAGGTCAAGGCGAAGGATGTCGATGGCGGCGGCGAAGGAGAAGACGTTCTTCACCCCGAAGTTGCCGGTGATGCTGTCGGAGCGGAGGCAGTAGTGGTAGTACGCCTTCTTGGTGATCGCCACCTTGGAGGCGCGCATCAGCAGCCGCGGGGTGGTCGCCAGGTCCTCGTAGTAGATGCTCGGGAACGGCGGGTCGTCGGGGTGGAACAGATCGCGGCTGTAGAACTTGTTCCACGCGAAGGCAGGGAACCTCGTCAGGTGGATCGACAACTCGGCCGCCTCCGCGCCGGTGATCACCCGGGGACTCGGCAGGAACGGGAACTTCACGCTGAGGCCGAGCGCGTCGAAGCGAAAGCCGGCCACCGCGACGTCCGCTCCGGTGGCGCCGAGCAGTTCGACCATGTCCGCGACGAAGTCCGGCTCGACCCAGTCGTCGGCGTCGATCATGGAGACATAGCTGCCGTGCGTGATGCTCAGCGCGGCGTTGCGAGCCGGACCGAGGCCGCGGTGCCGCTGGGTGATGGTGTGCACCTCGGGGTGTTGCTCCTCGTAGCGCCGCATCACCTCGGCGGTGGCGGCGGGCGAGCCGGCGTCGACGACGATGATCTCCAGCGGGCGGTGGGTCTGGGCCAGCAGCGAGTCGAGACACCGCGGCAGATACGGCGCGACGTTCAGCGCCGGAACGATGACGCTCACCAGTGGTTTCATGGACCCTCCCGACCAGCCCCCCGTGGGCACGAACCTATTACCCGCGAGGCTGGTGATGCACGCGCTCCCGTCAGGCGGCGAGTTCCAGACCCGCGGGCCGCGAGGCGCCTGGGACGGCCGCAGCGTTGACATGGTTCCACACGAAGTCCTGCCCCGCCAGGAACAGGGCGAAGGCCCTGAGGTAGGCGACCTGCAGCCCGACGTCGTAGACCAGATCCGGGACGATCAGCGCGGTCAGCAGCCGGGACCGCCAGCCCTGGTCCCACACCGCCAGCAGTCGCTCGATGACGAAGATGCCCATCACCGCCACCCAGAACGGGATCACCACGAAGATGCCGAGCGCGATGGTGATCGCGGTCAGGGCGAGCAACAGCCACAGCACCAGCGTCCCGGCCAGCAGCATCGCCTGTTGGCCGACGTAGCGGGCAGTGGTACGGGTCAGCCCGTAGGCCCGCAGGTTGTCCAGCATGCCCTTGTACCAGCGCACCCGCTGGCGGTGCAGGTCGCCCCAGGTGGGCATCGTCTCGGTGGTGCAGACCATCGTGGGCGGCGAGACGAGGACGTAACCCAGCGTCCGCAGCGCCAGGGTCAACTCGCTGTCCTCGGTGATCGCATCCCTGTCGTAGTAGTCCCCCGGTCGCCCGGGGAGGGTGACGCCACGCGCCGCTGCCACCGCTTCGAGCGCAGCGACCCGGATGCAGGAGGCGGTGCCGGTGAGCACCTCCAGCCGCTCGGTCACCGCCACCTTCACCCCGTAGCGCTCGAACTCGTTGCGCTGGAAGCGGTGCAGCAGCCCCGGGAGTTCGGCGCCGCGGAAGACCCCGCCGACCGCGCCCACCTCCGGCCGCTCGGCCAGCGTGGTGAGCGCCTCCTCGATGAAGGTGGCCGCGATGGTGGTGTCGGCGTCCATCACGAGCGCCACCTGGGTGGTGACCGTCGGCAGGGCCTGGTTCAGCGCCCCCGCCTTGCGGTGGCTGTTGCCGACCGTCTCCATCACGTCGGCTCCGAGGCTGCGGGCCACCGCGACGGTCGCGTCGGTGCTGTTGTCGGAGACGACGAGGATCCGGTCCGGCGCGACGGTCTGGGCGCGCAGCGCGGCGATCGCCGCGGGCAGCACCTCTTCCTCGTTGTGCGCCGGCAGGACGGCGGTGACGGTGAGCCGGGTCATGACCTCTCCTCGTTCCGGGCGACGACGGCCCGCTGCACGCGCCACCGGGTGATTCGGCCGGCGGACCAGGCGGCCAGGACGGCCACGAAGAGCGTCCAGACAGCCACGACGGTGAAGCCGATCATCAGCGAGCGGGAGTCGGTGATGTCGACGGCGTAGAGGGCAGCGGCGGCGACAGGCGCCGCAGCGGCGGTGGTGCCGAGGGTCTGGTACATGGTTCCTCCTTGTCGCACGAGCCTCGGTGGGCCGTGATCGGTACAGCTCTAGGGTCGGGTCCGGGCGAGGTCGCGCCGTCCTGGAGGGCCGGTTTTCACCCCCGGCTTAGCCCCCTCGCTAAGGTGCGGTCATGCGCGAGGTCGCGGGCGTTCCGCGGTTGCCGTCGGGTGCGATCGCCCGGCCGCGGCTGCTGGCGCTGCTGGACCGGTCGTCTGCGGTCACGGTGCTGCGCGGGAGCGGCGGGCTCGGGAAGACGACCCTGCTGGCGCAGTGGGTGTCCCGGCTGCCCGCCGACCACCGTCCCGTCTGGTTGACGCTGGATCAGACCGTGCAGACCCGCGCCGGATTCTGGGTGCGGGTGCTCGGTGCCCTGCACCGCGGCGGCGTCGCCGGGGATGCGGCGCTCTACCGGGAGTCGGCGGCAATCGCCGACGACGGCGGGCAGGCCGCCGCTGCGATCGCGAGGGCGCTGGACGGGGCCGGGACCGTGGTGCTCGTGCTGGACGAGTTCGGCGGCCCGGAGCCGTTCTGGGACGAGGTGTGCCGCGACCTGGTCGCCCTCGCGCAGCTGTGCCCCGCGCTGCGGTGCGTCGTGGCGGGGCCGACCCCGACCCTGCTGGAGAACGGGTGGCCCGATCTGGCTGTCGAGGTGGTCTCCGACCGGGAGCTCGCCCTCACCGGCGTGGAGGCTGAGGCGCTGGTCGAGGCCAGCGGGTTGGCGGACGGGACGTCCACGTCGCGATCGCTGGCGGGCGCCGCGGGCTCTGCGCAGGATCTTCGCTTCGCGCTCGACCTGCACGACCGCACCGGCACCCGGCTGGAGAACGCCGCCGCGGTCGCGCGCCGTACCTCGTCGCCGCGGGACGGGGCAGGCATCGACCTCGCCGCCCGGCTGCACGACCGCCGGCTGCTGGACTTCGCCGGACGGATCGCGCTCGCCCCCTACGTCGACCACGGGCTGGCGAACGACCTGGCCGGCGGCGGCGATGCGGCAGGGCTGCTGCGCCGGCTCACCCGCGACGAGGTGGGGCACTGGTCGACCGCCGACGGTGAGGTGGCGGTGTTCCGGTTCAGCGAGCACGTCAGGGACGCGGCCGCCGCCCACCTGCAGGCCGCGCGCCCCGAGGACGTGCCGCGGGTGCTGGCCCGGATCGCCCGCTGGCTCGCCACCGAGCGCGGCGATCTTCCGGCCGCCGCGCAGTACGCGGTCCGGGCCGGTGACCTGGGCTTCGCCGACCAGGTGATGATGCGGGCCTACCCGCTGTCGCACGAGGACCACCGGCACCTGGCGGAGTTGCTGGAGACCAGGCTGGGTGCCGGGCCGCCGGACGACCACCCGTTCCTGACCCTCACCTACGCCCTCTACCTGAACGCCGATCCGGCGCGGCGGGGTCGCGCGCCGGAGTACTTCGCCGCGGCGGCGGAGGCGTCGCGGCGTCGGACGGCGCGGGCGTCGGACGTCGACCGGGTGATCACGCACGGGCTGCAGACGACGGCCTACCGGATGCTCGGCAGGCGGCGACGGATGGTCGAGACAGCCCGCTGGACGCTGCGCAGTCTGGCCGGTGCCAGGATGGGGCCGATCGACCCGGGCCACGGCCAGACCCTGGCCGTCGCTGTCGGGCAGGCGGCGGCCAGCCTGCTGTCGGCCGACGATCTGGCGGGTGCGGCCGCGGGCTTCGACGACCTCGCCCACCTCGCGGCCCAGCACCGCTGGGGCCACTTCGGGAACGTGGCGGCAAGCGGCCTGGCGGCGGTGGCCGTGCTGCAGGGTATTATAACCTGTGCCCGCGAGGCGCTGTCG
>JAEYNS010000289.1 GCA_023412435.1 Actinomycetes bacterium
GCACCAGGCCGGGCCGCTGCCCCGGCGCGGCCGCCCGGGCAAGGAGGCCGAGCCGGGCGGGTGAGGGGCGGCGACGCTCGCGGGCCAACCCTCCCCGCCGCGGCCCCCGGCCAGCCTTAGGCTGGGGCCGTGACCCCGGACATCGCCGACCCCGCCCGGCAACTCGACACCCCACCCGATGAGGTACTGGTCGCCGACGGCGCCGAAGTGGTGGTGCCCGAACTGCCCCCGGTCACCCGTCCGGCCCGGCGGCTGTTCACCGACCTCGGACACCCGTTCAGCTGGGGGTTGATCACCACCCTCGGCGTGCTGACCGCCCTCGGCATCGGAGCGGCGGCGTCGGCGCTGTCGTCGGTGTGGGTGTACATCGGGGTGGCGCTCTTCCTCGCCATGGCGCTCGACCCGCTGGTGGGCTGGCTCGAGGCCCGCGGTATGTCGCGGGTGCTGAGCATCGCGGTGGTCTTCGTCGGGTTCGCTGCCGTCTTCGGCGGCCTGCTCGCGGTGGTGATCCCGATGGCGGTCGGCCAGGTGGTCGGTTTCGCCCAGGCCATCCCGGGGTGGATAGCGGGCCTCCAGGACGCCGAGTGGTTCACCAGGCTGCTGGCCGCCACCGGGGCCGAATCGGCTGTCGGCGGCTGGCTCGACCAGCTGCGCCGCTTCCTGTCCAACCCGGCGAACCTGCTGGCGATCGGGGGCGGCGCGCTGGCTGTCGGCTCCGGCATCATGTCGGGCCTGACCGGCGGGATGTTCATCCTGATCCTGACGCTGTACTTCACCGCCTCGCTGCGCACCATGAAGACGGCGATGTACCGGCTCGCGCCTGCCTACGCGCGGACCAAGGTCGCCGAGATCACCGACTACATCACCAGTTCGGTCGGCGCCTACATCAGCGGGATGTTCCTGCTCGCGGTGTGCAACGCCGTCGTGTCCTTCCTGCTGCTCAGCCTGCTCGGCCTGCCGTTCGCCGCGCTGCTGGCCGTGCTCGCCCTGTTCATCACGATGATCCCGATGATTGGCTCGGTGACCTTCTGGCTGATCGCCTCGGCGATCTGCCTGCTGCAGTCGTGGTGGGTGGGGCTGGTGTTCGCCGCCGTCTATTTCGCCTACATGCAGGTCGAGGCCTACCTGATGACGCCACGCGTGATGTCGCGCCAGGTCGACATCCCGGGCTCGCTCGTGATCATCTCCGCCCTCGTCGGCGGCACCCTGCTCGGCCTGCTGGGAGCGCTGATCGCCGTCCCGGTCGCCGCGTCGGTGTTGATGGTGGTGCAGAAGCTGTTCATCCCGCGGCAGGACGCCAAGACGGAGGCACCACCGGGCAGCACCCTGGCCTGACGGGTTTTGACCCCTCCCGCCGGGTGGGGGAGGATGGCTGATCGTGCTGGTTGCGCGTGAGGTCGAGGTCCGGGCGGGAGCCCGGCTCCTGCTGTCCGCGGTGACCTTCCAGGTGGCGGCCGGCGACAAGATCGGCCTGGTCGGACGCAACGGCGCCGGCAAGACCACGCTGACAAGGATCCTCGCCGGCGAGTCGCTGCCCGCCGCAGGCCAGATCTCGCGGTCCGGCCAACTCGGCTACCTGCCACAGGACCCCCGCACCGGCGACCTCGACCAGCTCGCCAGGGACCGCATCCTCTCCGCCCGCGGGCTCGACCAGATCCTGAAGCGGCTGACCCGCTACACCGAGGCGATGGGCGCCGAGACCGGTGAGGCGCAGGAACAGGCAATGGGGTCCTACGCCCGCGCCGAGGCCGAGTTGGCTGCCGCCGGTGGCTATGCCGCGGAGTCCGAGGCAGCCAGGATCGCCGCGAACCTCGGGCTCCCGGACCGGGTGCTCGGGCAGCCGCTGCGGACTCTCTCGGGCGGTCAGCGGCGTCGCGTGGAACTGGCCCGGATCCTCTTCTCCGGCGCTGACACGATGCTCCTGGACGAGCCCACCAATCACCTGGACGCCGATTCGATCGTCTGGCTGCGTGGCTACCTGTCGACCTACAGCGGTGGCCTGATCGTGATCTCCCACGATGTCGGGCTGCTCGAGGCGACGGTCAACAAGGTCTTCCACCTGGACGCCAATCGCGCCGAACTGGACATCTACTCGATGGACTGGAAGCGGTACCTGGTGCAGCGCGAGACCGACGAGAAGCGCCGCAAGCGCGAGCGCGCCAATGCCGAGCGCAAGGCCGAGACCCTGCTCGCGCAGGCCGACAAGATGCGGGCCAAGGCCACCAAGGCGGTGGCCGCCCAGAACATGGCCAAGCGGGCGGAGAAGCTGCTGGCTGGGCTGGAGGAGGTGCGGGCGGCCGACAAGGTGGCCCGAATCCGGCTGCCGAAGCCGGCGCCGAGCGGCAAGACGCCGCTCACCGCCGAGGAGCTGTCGAAGTCCTACGGTTCGCTGGAGGTCTTCACCGACGTCGACCTGGCCATCGACCGCGGCTCCAAGGTGGTGGTCCTCGGGCTCAACGGCGCCGGCAAGACGACGCTGCTGCGGATCCTGGCCGGCCTCGAGGAGCCGGACACCGGCAGGGTCGTCCCCGGCCACGGGTTGCGGCTGGGCTACTACGCCCAGGAGCACGAGACCCTGGACGTCTCCCGCTCGGTGCTGGAGAATATGGTGACCGCCTCGCCCGACCTCAACGAGACCGAGGTCCGCAAGATCCTCGGCTCGTTCCTGTTCTCCGGCGACGACGTCGAGAAGCCGGCCCGGGTGCTGTCCGGCGGTGAGAAGACCCGCCTCGCGCTGGCGATGCTGGTGGTCTCGGCCGCCAATGTGCTGCTGCTCGACGAGCCGACCAACAATCTGGACCCGGCCTCCCGCCGCGAGGTGCTGCAGGCGATCCACGACTACGCGGGGGCGGTCATCCTCGTCACCCACGACGAGGGCGCAGTCCACGCCCTGGAGCCGGACCGGGTACTGCTGCTGCCCGACGGCGTCGAGGACCTCTGGAACCCCGACTACGCCGACCTGATCTCGCTGGCCTGACCCCCCACGCCCCGCGGGCGGATCCGGGCGCCCACGGCCGCGGCGCCGGCCCGCGGACGACTCCGACGGCCATGATGGGCCGGTGGGCTGGGTGAGGCAGGCAACGAACCCGGCGGCGGGGGTGTGTTGCGGGGTGTGGGCACGATGACGGACGAGGGCCGCGACCCGGTGGCAGGCACCGCGGCCGCGAGCTTCGACGACTTCGTGCGGGACCGCTCGGTCGCGCTGCAGCGCTTCGCCCACCTGCTCACCGGCAACCCCGACGACGCCGCCGACCTCGTGCAGGAGGCACTGACCAACCTGTATCCGCGATGGGAGCGGGTCAGCGCGGCAGGCGACCCCGAACCGTACGTGCGGCGCAGCAT
>JAEYNS010000196.1 GCA_023412435.1 Actinomycetes bacterium
GTGGCCCAGCTGGCCGAGGGCGCCGAGCTCGAACAGGCGATCCGGGTCGCGGGGGTGGCGGCGTCCATCACCGTGACCCGGCCGGGTGCCGCCGACTCGATGCCGCGGCGCTCCGAGATCCAGGCCGCGCTGTCGGGCGCGTTCGGGATGGCAGCACCGGCCGGATAGACTCCTCGGGTTCCCCCTGCAAGGAGTCCCATGGCCATCCCGTCCTTCGTCGACAGGGCTACCCTGCGGGTCGCTGCCGGCAACGGCGGACATGGGTGCGCCTCCGTGCACCGGGAGAAGTTCAAGCCGCTCGGCGGGCCGGACGGCGGCAACGGCGGCGACGGCGGGTCGGTCATCATCCGCGTCGACCCCAGCCTGACCACCTTGGTCGAGTACCACCGGCAGTCCCAGCGCAGGGCCGCCAACGGCCAGCCCGGACGGGGCGACTACGCCAACGGCGCCAACGCCGAGGACGTCGTCCTGATGGTCCCCGACGGCACCGTGGTGCGCGACTCCGACACCGGCGAGGTGCTCGCCGACCTGCTGGGTCCGGGTGCCGAGGTGGTCGTCGCCGCCGGCGGCCGTGGCGGGCTGGGCAATGCCGCGCTGGCCTCCAGCGCCCGCAAGGCTCCCGGCTTCGCCCTGCTCGGCGAAGAGGGCGAATCCCGGGTCATCACCCTCGAGCTGAAGGTGGTGGCAGACGTCGGTCTGGTCGGCTTCCCGAGCGCGGGCAAGTCGTCGCTGATCGCGGCGATCTCGCGGGCGCGTCCCAAGATCGCCGACTACCCGTTCACCACCCTGGTGCCGAACCTCGGCGTCGTGGTCAGGGGCGAGACCACCTACACCGTCGCCGATGTCCCCGGCCTGATCGAGGGTGCCAGCCTCGGCAAGGGGCTCGGTCACGACTTCCTGCGGCACATCGAGCGGTGCTGGGCGCTGGTGCACGTGATCGACTGCGCCACCTACGAGGCGGGTCGTGACCCGGTCTCCGACCTGGACGTGATCGAGGCCGAACTGGCAGCCCACGGCGGCCTCGAGGACCGTCCCCGGCTCGTTGCGCTCAACAAGAGCGACGTCCCCGACGCCGCCGAGCTCGCTGAGCTCGTCACTCCCGACCTGGTCGCCCGCGGGCTGGCGGTCTACCCGGTGTCGGCCAAGACGGGGGAGGGGCTAAACGCGCTCACCTTCGCACTGGCCGAACTGGTCGCGGCCCGCCGTGCCGCCGCGCCGCCGCCGGCGCCGGCCACGATCGTGATCCGGCCCCAACCGGTGGCCGGCCCCGAGTTCACGATCGCCAGGCAGGGCGACGGTGAGGGCGGCTTCGTCTGGCGGGTTCGCGGCACCAAGCCGGAGCGCTGGGTGCGGCAGACCGACTTCAACAACGCTGAGGCGGTCGGCTACCTCGCCGACCGGTTCGCCCGGCTCGGCATCGAGGACGAACTGCTCGCGCTCGGGGCGCAGGCAGGCGACGCCGTCGCCATCGGTGCCGAGAACCCGGTGGTCTTCGACTTCGCCCCGCAGATCGAGATCGGGGCCGAGATCCTCTCCCGGCGCGGCGAGGACCAGCGGCTCAACGCGCCGCGGCCCGCCGCCGCACGCCGGCGCGAGCGGGACGCCGCCTACCACGCCGAGCGCGAGGCCGAGAAGCTGACCCGGCTGGCGGCCGAAGGGCTGGGGGACGACGAGGATGACTGAGGAGACCGGGTCGCAGGCCGGCGTGGTGCTGCGGCCTCAGCTGACCGGTGCGCGCCGGATCGTGGTCAAGGTGGGCTCGTCCTCCCTCACCGACCGGTCAGGGGCGCTCGACCCGGTGCGGCTGGAGTCACTGGTCGACGCCCTGGTGGCGGCCCGCGGTCGAGGCCAGGACGTCGTCCTGGTCTCGTCCGGCGCGATGGCCTCGGGGATGCGGCCGCTGCGGATGAAGCACCGGCCGCGTGACCTCGCCAGCAAGCAGGCAGCAGCCTCGGTGGGGCAGGGCCTGCTGGTGGGCCACTACGGCACCCTGTTCGCCCGGCACGGCCTGACCGTCGGTCAGGTCCTGCTGACCGTCGAGGACGTCGCCCGCCACGACCACTACCGCAACGCGCTTCGTACCTTCAACCGCCTGCTCGAACTCGGCGTGGTCCCCATCGTCAACGAGAACGACACGGTGGCCACCCACGAGATCCGGTTCGGTGACAACGACCGGCTCGCTGCCCTTGTCGCCCACCTGGTCGGCGCCGACGCCCTGGTGCTGCTGTCGGACGTCGACGCCCTGTACACAACCCACCCGTCCGACCCCGCCGCGCAGCGGATCACCGAGGTCGCCGACGTCGACGACCTCGACGTCGACACCTCGGGCCGGGGTGCAGCCGTGGGGACCGGCGGGATGGAGACCAAGCTGCAGGCGGCCCGGATAGCGACCGCCGCCGGTATCCCCGTGGTGCTCGCCGGCGCCGCCCAGGTCTCCGAGGCGGTGGCGGGCGAACCGGTGGGCACCCTGTTCCACCCGACCGGCAAGCGTCGGGCGCGCAAGCTGCTGTGGCTGGCCTACGCCTCGCACTCGCGTGGGGAACTGGTGCTCGACGCCGGCGCCGTCCGCGCGGTCACCGAGCGCAAGGCGTCCCTGCTCCCGGCGGGGATCGTCGCGGTGCACGGCGACTTCGCCGCCGGAGACCCGGTCCGGCTGGTCACCGAGACCGGCACCGTCATCGCCCGCGGCCTGGTGAGCTACGACGCGTCAGAGCTGCCCACCATGATCGGACGCAGCACGCGGGACCTGGCCGCGGAGTTCGGCCCCCAGTTCGACCGCGAGGTGGTCCACCGGGACGACCTCATCCTGAAGCCACGGAAGGCGAAAGCGGAATGACCGCTGAGTTCATCATCGGCTGGCTGGCCACCACGGTGGCCATGCTGCTCGCGGTCCCGCAGATCGTCCGCCTGGTGCGCACGAAGTACAACACCGACGGGCTCTCGCTGGTGCTGTGGCAGGCGCTCCTCACCATCAACCTCTCCTGGTTGGTGCACGGCTGCCTGATCAACGCGGCCAACATGGTGGTCACCAATCTCGTCGGGCTGGCGTCGACCACGACGATCATCGTCATGATCTCGCGCGCCCGCGGGTTGAACCTGGCCAAGGTGGTGGCCCCGGGGATCGGGGGCGCGGTCGCCCTGGTGGGGGTGGAGCTGTGGCTCGGCCCGGCCGCCTTCGGGATCGCCGCGCTGATCCCCGCGGTCATCTCGAACTCCGGCCAGACCGTCGAACTCGCCCGGGCCCCGCGGGTCACCGGGGTGGCGCCGCTGTTCCTCGTCGGCGGGGTGGTCAACCAGGCCCTGTGGTTCGCCTGGTCGATCCTCGCCGGGGATCCGGGAACCATGATCACAGCTCCGATCACCGGCGTGATCGCGCTGGTGAACCTGGTCTGGTGGGCGCTGCGCAAGGCGGGGATGCGGCCCCTGTTCGTCCGCCCCGTGCCCGTCGAGGCTTCCCCCCAGACGTCGCAGGTATCCTGCGAGACGTGACCACCCTCGAGTCCCGTCCGCTGATCGGTACCACCTTCCCCGAGCAGGCTGCGCTGGCCAGGACGGCTGCGCGCGAGCTCGCGACCCTCACCCGGGCGGCCAAGGACGCGGCGCTGCACGCGATGGCCGACGCGCTGCTCGAGGCGAGTGACGACGTGCTGTCGGCGAACGCCGCCGACGTCGACGCCGCGCGGGCGGCAGGCCTCGGAGACGCCCTGATCGACCGGCTCAGCCTCACCCCGGCACGGGTCGCGGGGATGGCGGACGGGCTGCGCGCCCTGGCCGGCCTGCCCGACCCCGTCGGCGTCGTGGTGCGCGGCTGGACGAACCCCAACGGGGTCAGGGTCCGGCAGGTCCGGGTGCCGCTCGGTGTGGTCGGCATCATCTACGAGGCCCGTCCCAATGTCACAGCGGACGCGGCCGGGATCTGCCTGAAGTCGGGCAACGCCGCGCTGCTGCGCGGCTCGTCGTCGACGATCAACTCCAACCGGGCCGTGACCACCGCGCTGCACGCCGGGCTGGCGCAGGCGGGCCTCCCGACGGCCGCCGTCCAGCTGGTCGAGGGCGACCGCAGCGTGACCGAGCAGATGATGGCCGCCCGCGGCCTGCTCGACGTTCTCATCCCGCGCGGCGGGGCGGGACTGATCAACGCCGTGGTGTCCGGTTCGAAGGTGCCGGTGATCGAGACCGGGACCGGCAACTGTCACCTGTTCGTCGACGCCACCGCCGACCTCGACACCGCGCTGCAGATCCTGCTGAACGCCAAGACCCAGCGGCCGAGCGTGTGCAACGCCGTCGAGACGGTCCTGGTGCACGAGGCGGTCGCCGAGCGGTTCCTGCCGCAGGCGCTGGCGGCGCTCGCGGCGGCCGGGGTCACCGTCCACGGCAGCCCCGAGGTGGTCGCGGTCTCGCCGGAGGTCGTGCCGGCCGGTCCCGACGAGTTCGACGGCGAGTACCTCTCGCTGGATCTCGCCGCCCGGGTCGTCGACTCGCTGGACGAGGCGATCGACCACATCCGCCGCCACACCACCGGCCACTCCGAGACGATCGTCACCCAGGACCGCCGCTCCGCCGACCGGTTCGTCGCCGAGGTGGATGCTGCCGCCGTCCTGGTGAACGCGTCCAGCCGGTTCGTCGACGGTGGCGAGTTCGGTTTCGGTGCCGAGATCGGCATCTCCACCCAGAAGCTGCACGCCCGCGGCCCGATGGGCCTGGAGGAGATGACGTCCACCAAGTACGTGGTCGAGGGCGACGGCCAGACCCGCGCCTGACCCGGGGACGGTTCCTCGGCTCACCGGGGACGGTTCCGCGGCTCACCGGGGACGGACCCGCACCCCGCTGACTGGACACTTGTGGCCGACTTCGGCGGCAACTGACCACCGGGGGCTGACGTGGTACCGGCCCGGGACGCGGCCCTCGCACGCGTGCGGGCCGCTCCCGTATGATCCGGCGCATGCAGATCGATGTGACGGTCCCGTTGGTTGTCGGCGTCGTGACCTTCCTGGTGCTCGCCGCGGGGCTGGGGTTCGTCCGGCAGGTCGGGCACTTCCGGCCGCACGCCAAGTCGGATGACTGAAACCCGGCTGGCGCTGCCCGATCCGGGGACGCGGCGCCTCAGGCTGGGAGTGATGGGTGGCACCTTCGACCCGATCCACCACGGCCACCTGGTGGCGGCCAGCGAGGTGCAGGCACGGTTCAACCTCGACGAGGTGGTCTTCGTCCCGACCGGCGAGCCGTGGCAGAAGGCGAACCGCAAGGTCTCCCATGCCGAGGACCGGTACCTGATGACCACCATCGCCACCGCGTCGAACCCGCGCTTCTCGGTGAGCCGGGTCGACATCCAGCGTCCCGGGCCCACCTACACCGTCGACACCCTGACCGACATCCGCGCGCAGCGGGGGAGCGACTGGGATCTGTACTTCATCACGGGCGCGGACGCGCTCAGCCAGATCCTGACCTGGCGCGGCGCCGACCAGTTGTTCGACCTGGCGCACTTCGTGGGGGTGTCCCGGCCCGGCGTCCCGATGGGGCAGAGCGACATCGCCCACCTCCCCTCGGACAAGGTGAGCCTGCTCGAGATCCCCGCCCTGGCGATCTCGTCCACCGCCTGCCGCGAGCGGGTGGCCGCCGGCCTCCCGATCTGGTACCTGGTGCCGGACGGTATCGTGCAGTACATCGCCAAGCGCGGTCTTTACACCACCGACGAAGGAAGTTCATGACGGCAACCGACAACGCCATCTCGATCGCCCGGCAGGCCGCCCTGGCCGCCCTCGACAAGCTGGCGCAGGATCCGGTTGCCTTCGACGTCTCCGAACGGCTCGCGATCACCGATGTCTTCCTGATCGTCACCGCCACGAACGAACGGCAGGTCGGCGCTGTGGTGGACGCGATCGAGGAGGCCCTGCTCAAGGCCGGCGTGAAGACCGTGCGGCGGGAGGGCGACCGGGAGAACCGCTGGGTGCTGATGGACTACCTGGACACGGTTGTGCACGTCCAGCACACCGAGGAGCGCGCCCTCTACGCCCTGGAGCGGCTCTGGAAGGACTGCCCGAGGATCGACCTCGACCTGCCGGAGCATCCCGCCCTTCCGGCATGACGGCGCGACTGGTAGTCCTGCTGCGCCACGGCGTCACCGAGTGGAACGCCGGCCGCCGGTTCCAGGGCCACGCCGACATCCCGCTGAGCCCGGACGGGGTCGCGCAGGCCGAGGCGGCCGCGCGGGTGCTGGCGGATTATCGTCCAAGCCGGGTCCTCACCTCTGACCTGGTCCGCGCAGCCCACACCGCCCGGATCGTGGCCGAAGCCGCCGGGGTGACGGCCGAGCCGGACTCGCGCTTCCGCGAGGTCGACGTCGGCTCCTGGGCGGGACTCGACCTCGACACCATCGCCGAGGTGGAACCGGACTTCTGGCCGGCGATCAGGGAGGGACGCGACTTCCGGCGCTCCCCGGAGGGCGAGACCGCCACCGAGGCCGGGCAGCGCGTGGCGGACGCCCTCGTCGAGTACGCCACGGCCGCCGGTGACGGGGAGGCACTCATCGTGGTGGGCCACGGCCTGTCCCTCGGGGTCGCCGCCTTCTGGCTGATGGGCCTGGACTACTCGCACGCGCGGCGGTTCGGCGGCCTGCTGAACTGTGGCTGGGTGGAGCTTCAGCCCGGCGACCGGCACTGGAAGCTGCGCGCCTACAACCGGATCGCCGCCGGGGTGGCCGAGGTCAGCTGAAGCTGAGGTTGGTGTACCCCGCCACCGACAGCGTCAGTGTCGCCTTGCGCGAGGTGAAGACCCGCAGCTTGCCGCCGTTGCCCACCGGCACTTTCACCGTCACGGTCCTGGTGCCCTTCGGCAGCTTTACCCGGACGCTGGAGGAGACCGGTGAGTCCGAGGCCCCGAGCGACACATAGCCCTTGCCCGGGCCTTTGGTGACCTTCACCTTGACGGTGACCGTGTCCAGCATCGCGAGCTTCGCCGTTGGCACGGCCGTGCCCATCACCTTGGGGTACTTGCGCTTGTTGGCCTTGTACGTGGTCTTCCTGGCCACTGTGACCGCCTTGGGAAGGGTCGTAACCACGGCGGCCGGTTTCGGGTTCAGGTTGATGCCGCCGGACAGCAGCAACGCCCGGGCCGCGGTCGGCTCGTCGGAGCTGATGCCCTGGAGCTTGCCGCCGTAGTAGATCGAGTAGGCCCGGAACTCCGGGGTGGTGATCTCCCACGGGACCGGATCCATCCCCTTGGTCTTGATGTACTTCAGCAGGTTGGCCGGACTGTCCTTGGCCTTGATCCCGAAGCCGTCGGCACCCAGGGAGGCGGCCAGTCGAACCCGCGACAGGTCCATCGCCTTGTTGTCGAGGCCCACCACCCGGATCCTGGGCGCCAGCTTGCGGATCGTGGGCAGCGTGGTGGCCCACCGGAAGGTCAGGATGGACGAGCGCTCGAGCAGGTTGTGCCGCTTGAGCAGTTTGATCGCGCGCTCTGCGTACAGCCGCTCGCCGGACGCGGGCTGCCCCGAGTAGGTCTTGATGTCCAGGTCGATGCGGACCTCCGAGGGCTTCACCACCTCCGCGAACTCCTCGAAGGTCGGGATGGGGACCGTGAACTCTCCGGAGAGGTCCTGGCACCGAACGTCCCGCACCTCGGCAAGGGTCATCAGGTGGATCTGCGCGCCGGCCTTGGTGCAGCGCTGCGGAAGCCGGTCGTTGTGCGTCATCACCCCGTGTCCGTCACGGGTGAAGAGGAGGTCGGTCTCGATCACGTCGAAGCCCTGGTCGACGCTGTGCTGGTAGGCCTCGATGGAGTTCTCCGGGCGCTCAAGAGCACCGCCGCGGTGCGAGACGATGACGAACCTGACGCCCTTGTTGTTCGTGACGGGCTCGCCGTCCTCGCCCAGGGTTGCCGCGTGCCCGAACGGTGCGCCGCCGAGCAGGACAGCGACCGTGAGCAGGACGATGGCGCCGATCCTCGAGCGCGGGCGGGGGAGGGTTCGGCGCGGGATCGACGACGGCATCGGCTCGTCCTTCACGGGCTGGGGGCTCGGCTTGCCGCTCAGCCTAACCCCGGCCCGGACCGGGCATCGCCGCCGATTTCCCTCCGGGCTCGAGGTTGACTACAATCGGGACCCGTCGCACAGACGCGGGGCTATGGCGCAGTTGGTAGCGCGCTTCCATGGCATGGAAGAGGCCACGGGTTCGAATCCCGTTAGCTCCACCTAGTCAGAGGCACATTCGATGCCTTCCGGCAACACACGGTCAATGAGCCCGTCCTCGTGCAACGAGTGGGCATCGTACCCGACTCCCCCGGACAACCCCACCTCTTGCAGGGGCAAGGGCTCTGCCGGCGTCAAACACGATTAGCTGGAGGCGGACTCCGAGGATCGCCACACCGGAAGCCGACCGTGCGCACGCTAGTCGGGCATCTGCACGATTCGACCGGATCTGGCCGATCTGCGCGCGCTTCTGTATTGGCGCCGGGGGAGCCATAATGGCTCCATGCCGAACATTCAGATCAAGGACGTCCCGGAGGAGACCCACGCGGTGTTGCGGCAGCGTGCCGCGGCGGCGAATCAGTCGTTGCAGGAGTACCTGCGGTCGAAGCTGGTGGCCGAGGCGGCGCAGCCGACGGTGGATGAGGTGTTGGCCCGGGCCGGGGGTCGGGCGGGTGGTTCGCTGCCGTTGGCCGATGCGGTGAGCACGTTGCGGTTCGAGCGTGCTGGTCGTTGACGCCAGCGTTCTGGCGGTCGCGCTGCTGGACGATGCTGCCGACGGTGATGCGGCGCGGGCCCGGTTGCGTGGCGAGCAACTCGCGGCGCCGGCGCTGGTCGATCTTGAGGTCGTGTCGGTGTGGCGCGGCCTGGCGCGTGGGGAGCACCTGGATGCCCGGCGGGTCCGGTTGGCGCTGGAGGATCTGCGCGCGTTGCCGCTGCAGCGGGTCGACCACACCCCACTGATCGAGCGATGCTGGGAGTTGCGGGACAACCTGACGGTCTACGACGCGGCCTACGTCGCCCTGGCCGAGGCGCTGGGCGCGACCTTGCTGACCGGCGACGCACGGTTGGCCAAGGCAACTGGCCCCCGCTGCCTGATCGAAGTCCTGAAAGCACGACGCTGAAGCACGCCTCTGTCGCCGTCCGCGCGGTCGAGGTGCTATCGACACCCACTACTCGGACCGGCGACCAAAGTGTTGCTATGGAGGCCGATCAACCCGGCGGGCTCCTGCGTGGGCGACCTAAGTGTGGTTCTGGGCCCCTGCAGAGCGCTGCAAACCACACTTTCGTCGCCCATCCCGACGAACCCGACGAAGCCTTGCCTTGTGAACCACACTTTCGTCGCCGCAAACATCCGCTCGTGCCGCGGTCGGCGCGTGCGACCTATGGGACGTAGCGCTCGATGATGGCGACTGGCTCGTTGCCGATGAACCAGACTCCGAAGGGTGTGCGCCATCCGACGCCATCTTCCGACGTTGCCCGGGCGTCGTCCTCGGCGATGAAGGCGGGGAACTCGGCGCGTCGCAGGTGCTGGAACCCGTTGCCGGCGTCGACGAGGACGATGGCCCAATCCACCGTGACGGTCTTCCAAGAGACCGTCGGGTTGAGGATCGGCTCCTCGGCATTGCCGTCCTCGTATCGCGGATTCCAGGCGACCTCGTCCAGAGTGAGGGTGAGGCTCTCGCCCTGCTCGTCGTAGGTCGCGTGCTTGATCACGGCGAGATAGCGCTCTTCGATCGGTTCGCCGCTGTCGTCAGACTGGCCAAAGGCATACACCGCTTCTCGCCACGGCTCGAACGGCATCACCTGATCGTCGCCGTCCGGTTCCGGGGATGGGGTCGGGTGAGCCGTGATCGTGACCGTGGTCGTCACGGTGGGGGCGGGGATAGGACGGTCCGCGGAGCAGGCCGTCACCAGGAGCGGCACCGTCAGGACCAGCAGACCCACTCGGCCAACAACGGGGGTCACGCGGGGGGTGCGCATGCCTCGATCTTGGCACCGAGCGCATCGCGTCGGGGCCGAAACCGGGAACCCTCCCTTCGGCCGACCGCCACCGCCCTCAAGCCTGCTTCAGTGGGCCACTCGCGTCGACCCACCACGAAGTCTCGATGACCGCATCTGCGCGCCGCGTGCGGCACATCCGACTTTGCCGCCTGCGGAGCGTGTCAGAGCTGGAGGTGCAGCCGGAGTGCGTCGTCGAGCTGGCTGATCAGGTGCGCGGGGAGGCGCCCGATCACCGGGCCGATCCGTTCGATGGACACCGAACGGACCTGCTCTGCGCAGGGTCAGTCGTTGTCGGCCTATGTGGGGACGGAGCTGGCCAAGATCGCGGCACGACCGACGAACGAGGAGATGGCTGCTCGGCTGCGTTCCAGGGACCGGTCGAGGGGCCCGAGCGTCGAGGAGATCGTGGTCGCGGTTGAGGCCGGCCGGCGGTGATTGTGGTCGACGCCTCTGCGATGGTCGAGGCTCTCGTCGGCCGTGACGCCGACGCTGAGTTGCTCGATGCCCTGGCCGGTGACATCGACGCGCCGCACCTGCTCGATGGTGAGGTGCAGTCAGTGCTGAGGGGACTCGTCGTGGGTGGGAAGCTCAAGCTAGGAGGCGCGGTCCAGGCGCGTCAGGACTACTTCGGTCTCGCGATCACCCGGCATGAGACTGCGCCGCTGGCCGAACGAATCTGGGATCTGCGCCACCAGTTCACCAGCTATGACGCAAGCTACCTCGCACTCGCCGAGGCGCTCCAAGCGCCTTTGCTCACCTGTGATGCCAAGCTGGCAACCCGCGGCCACAGCGCCGAGGTTCACTTGCTCCCACGAACGCAATGAACTGCGGTGGTCTGCGCGCGGGTGCTCGCTGACCGCGTGCTAGTTGAACGGGCTGATGACGGTCAGGTCCGCGACGGAAGCGAAGTCGCGCTCGTTTCGGCTGGCGACTTCGTAGCTGTGGGCCAGGCAGATCCCGGCAATCTGGGCATCGGCCAGTGACATCGGCCAACCGGACGACTCCGCGGCGACCAGGACGCTGGCGGTGGCGCGTGCGGCCGGTACGTCGTCGTAGGCCGACCCCCGGCGAACACCCCGCGTGGGTGGTCGGTAGTCCCGAACTGGCGGCCTCGGTACGCTCGGAGCCGTGCTGTTCGACGCCCGGACGCTGCGCGGCCTCAGTGAGGGGACGGTGACGCTCGCGTTCCGTCGCTGGACCTCGCCGCGAGTGAGGGTCGGGACGCGCCAGCGCACCGCCATCGGGGTGGTCGAGGTCACCTCCGTCGAC
>JAEYNS010000220.1 GCA_023412435.1 Actinomycetes bacterium
AGGCAACCGCGCCCGGCCGCACGACCCTTGAGGTCACCGACGCCGAGTTCAGCGACAACAGCTGGGCGGGCATCTCGGTCTCCGGGGGGCACCGGGTGAGCATCGTGCAGGCAGGGTTCCGGGACAACGGCCAGTGCGGCCTGTGCTTCCTCGGCTCCGCGGAGGGATCCGTCGAGGACAGCCGGTTCGAGGCCAACGGGATCGGGGTGGCAGCGGTCGGTACCGCGACCCCCGTGGTGCGGCACAACACCATCGCCGGCGGCGAGGTGGGTGTCCAGTTCGGCGGCGCTGCCCGGCCGGCGGTGGACGACAACGTGATCGGCAAGGCCGAACGCGCCGCGATCATCGTCACCGAACAGGCCACCGGCGTGCTGCGCGGGAACCGGTGCCACGACGTCCCGGTCGGGATAGCGCTGGCGAAGTCCGCGCTCCCGACGCTGATCGACAACGACTGCACGGTGGTGCAGGCGCAGTAGCACGGGCGTCAGTCCGCTGACTCCAGCAGTTCGGCCAACTCCAGCCACTCCGACTCCAGGGCGGCGTGGCGCTCCTCGGCCTCGCCGAGTTCCGCCCCCAGGCCGGTGAGCTTCTCGTAGTCCGCGGCGTGCTCGGTCATCGCGTGGTGCAGCCGCTCGATCCGCGCCGCCGCCTTCGCGAGCTGGGACTCGACACGGGCGAGATCCTTGCGGGCCTGCCGCACCCGGGCGGAGTTGGCCGGGCCGCGCTGCTGGCTCCGGGCCGGATTGGTGGCGGTCGCCGCCCGGTGGCGGCGGTGCGCCAGGTACTCCTCCACCCCGCCGGGCAGCAGGACGCAGCGTCCGTCCCCCAGCAGGGCGTAGGTGACGTCGCAGACCCGCTCCAGGAAGTACCGGTCGTGGCTGACGACGAGCAGCGTGCCCGGCCAGGTGTCGAGGTAGTCCTCGACCACGGTCAGGGTGTCGATGTCGAGATCGTGGGTGGGCTCGTCCAGCAGCAGGACGTTCGGCTCCGACATCAGGAGCCGCAGGAACTGCAGCCGCCGCCGCTCGCCACCGGAGAGGTCGCCGATTCGGGTCACGAGCCGCTCGCCGGTGAACCCGAACTCCTCCAGCAGAGAGGACGCCGAGGCCTCCCGTCCGGTGGCGAGCCGGGTCTGCCGCTTCAACCGATCCACGCTGTCGAGCACGCGTTCGGCGTCGTCGAGTTCGGCGACCTCCTGCGAGAGATGGCCGATCCGCAGGGTCTTGCCCCGCTTGACCCTGCCCGTCGTGGGTGCCAGGTCACCGGTCAGCAGGCGCAACAGCGTGGTCTTGCCGGCGCCGTTCACCCCGATCAGCCCGATTCGGGCACCGGGCCCGATGGACCAGTCGAGGCCCGTCAGCAGCTCGCGTCCCCCGACGCCGTAGTGGACGTGGTGGAGGTCGAAGACGTCCTTGCCCAGCCGGGAGAGCGAGAACTCCTGCAGCCGCAGGCGGTCGCGCGGTTCCGGGACGTCGGTGATCAGGGCGTTGGCGGCGGCGATCCGGAACTTCGGCTTCGAGGTGCGGGCGGGCGCTCCCCGCCGGAGCCAGGCCAGTTCCTTGCGCAGCAGGTTCTGCCGCCGGGACTCGTTGGCGGCGGCCTGCCTGGCACGCTCCGCCCTGGCGAGGACGTAGGCCGCGTAGCCACCGTCGTAGGAGTCCACGACGGCGTCGTGCACCTCCCAGATCCGGGTACAGACGGCGTCCAGGAACCAGCGGTCGTGGCTCACCACCAGCATCGCGGTGCCGCGGGCCTGCAGCGCGTTGAGGTGCTCGGCCAGCCAGGCCACCGCCTCCACGTCGAGGTGGTTGGTCGGCTCGTCCAGCACCAGCAGGTCGTGGCCGGCGAGCATCAGCGCGACCAGGCTGACACGGCGCCGCTCGCCCCCGCTGAGGGTGGCGACCGCGGCGTCCATGGCGATGTCGGCGAGCAGGGAGGCCACCACCGAACGGCTGGCCTCCTCGGCCGCCCAGGCATGGTCGGGGCGGCCGCCGACCACCACGTCCCGCACGGTGGCCCCCGCCGGGAATGCCTCCTCCTGGCCGAGCTGCCCTATCGACACCGATCCGGTGCGGGTCACCTGCCCGGAATCGGGCTCCCGGCGTCCGGTGAGCAGGTCGAGCAGGGTGGACTTGCCCGAGCCGTTGCGACCCACCACGCCGACCACGTCGCCGGCCGACAACCCGAGGCTGACCTCGTCCAGCAGGGTGCGGGTGCCGAACGCTATCGAGATGCGTTCGGCGTTGACCAGGTTCGCCAACCTCAGCGGCCGCGCATGGCGCGGTTCAGGCCCTTCACCGTCGGCATCGGTCCCCTGGGCAGCGGGACCTTCGGCCGCACCGCGTCCAGCGCCCGCAGCCGCTGCTTCACCTCGGTGAGCTGCACCGGCTTGACCGCCTTGGGGGCCTTCCTGAGGTGGTCGGCGAGCTTCTCGAGCGGCACCTGCCCCGGCCCGTCGCCCATGATGAGGGTGGAGACGGGGACGCCGTAGGCCACCTGCTCGTGCTTCTTCGCCTCGGCGGCGAGCACCGCCTTGAGCCGGGCGGCGGAGCCCTCGCCGATCAGCACGATGCCGGACTGTCCGACCACGCGGTGGACGATGTCGAGCTGCTTGGTGGCGGTGATGCCGGCCTCGTAGGACCACTTCTTCTTGTCCAGCATCGACAGCGCGACCTCGGCCGAGCCGGGCTTGCCCGCGTACCGCTTGTAGGTGGCCTTCTTGGCCCGGCTGAGCAACAGGTACAGCGCGGCGACCAGGCCGGCCATGAGCCCGGTGATCAGCCACATCCACCACGGCGGCAGCAGCAGGCCGATCAGGGTCACGACGAGGGTGACGCCGGCCGCGACACCCGGCACCAGCCACTTGGTCTGCGGGTCGACCTCGACGGTCACCCGGTAGGTCTCCTTCAGCTGGCGGAACCAGCCCCAGTCGCGGGGGTCGCTGGAGTTCTTCTTCGCCAGCTTCGCGGCCTTGATCTGGGCCTTCTGCTTCGCGGCCAGTTCCTTGGCCTTCTCGCTCGCCATCATGCGCTCCGGGTCTCGTTGCTCGCCCGCGCGGACATGGCCTGCCGGTACAGCCGTCCCGCGCGGTAGGACGAACGTACCAAGGGTCCGCTGAGGACTCCGACGAAGCCGATCGCGGTGGCCTCGTCGGCCAACTCGTCGAACTCCTGCGGGGTCACCCAGCGGTCGATCGGGTGGTGGTGCACCGAGGGGCGCAGGTACTGGGTGATGGTGACGAGCTCCGCGCCGGCGGAGTGCAGGTCACGCAGGGCCTGGGAGATCTCCTCGCGGGTCTCGCCCATGCCGAGGATCAGGTTCGACTTGGTGACGAGCCCGAACGCGCGCGACTGCGACAGCACGTCGAGGGACCGGGTGTAGCTGAAGCCGGGACGGATCCGCCGGAAGATCCGCGGCACCGTCTCGACGTTGTGGGCGAACACCTCGGGCCGGGTCTGGAAGAGCTGGTTCAACAGCTCGGTACGTCCGGAGAAGTCCGGGGCGAGCATCTCGACCCCGACCCCGGGGTTGAGCTCGTGGATCTTGCGGATCGTCTCGGAGTAGAGCCAGATCCCCTCGTCGGCGAGGTCGTCGCGGCACACGCCGGTCACGGTGGCGTAGCGCAGGCCCATGGTGCGCACCGACTCGGCCACCCGCAACGGCTCGGTGGTGTCGTAGCCGGACGGCTTGCGGGATTCGATCTGGCAGAAGTCGCACCGCCTGGTGCACGAGTCGCCGCCGATCAGGAAGGTGGCCTCCCGGTCCTGCCAGCACTCGAAGATGTTGGGGCAGCCCGCTTCCTGACAGACGGTGTGCAGGCCCTCGTCCTTGACCAGTTGCTGGAGCTCCCGGTAGTCGGGCCCCATGGTGGCCGTGGTCTTGATCCAGGGCGGCTTGCGCTCGATGGGAGTCTGCGCGTTGCGCACCTCCAGGCGGAGCAGCCGTCGCGGCTGGGTGTCGGTCACCGGGCAATCCTATCCGGCCCCGCCCCGCCGGCCGACCGGGTCAACGTCCGGCTAGCCCCAGGATCGACTCCTCGATGTGGAGCACCCCTCGGCCCTCCTGGGTCGACCACACCGCCAGCACCCCGATCGGGGACAGGTCGGACACCAGGCCTGTGCCGCCCACCACGATCAGGTCGGTCGCCTCGCCGCCGTCGCGGACCACCGCGACGTGGTCGCCGAGGCGGCGCCAGTACTGCGGCTCGCCGCCCAGCCCGTGGCCCTCCCAGAGTTGTCGCGCGGGGCAGGCGGCGGAGCGTTCCAGGGGGACTACCCACACCGACCCGTCGCCCTCGTGGTCGGCGACGACTGCCTCGTCCGGCGCTCCCACCACCACACCGGCGAGTCCGGGGCAGACGGTGCCGATCGCGACCGCCGAACCGAAGCCGTCGCCGGCTTCGGCCCGCCCGGGGATACCCGCGGTGGCCTGGCTGAGCAGTTCCTCGGGGGTCTGCCCGTCCCCGGAGAGGGCGAACAACTGGACAGCGCCTTCACGGACGCCGCCCACCCGGTCGCCGGGGACGCCGACGGCGAGGTGGCCGTCCCTGGCGGCGAGGCTGGTGCCGAAACCATCGCCCGTCGCCGGCTCGCCGGGTACTCCCGGGCTGGCCTGGGTGATGATCTCGCCGGAGGCGGCGCCTGCGTCGTCGAAGCCGAGCACCACGACGGCTCCCGCCGCCGCGGATCCGGTGAGGGCCAGCGGAGCCCCGACGAACAGCCGGTCGCCCGCCACCGCCAGCGACTCCCCGAACGAGCCCTGGTCGACGACGTCCGGCACGGCGCCCGTCCCGGGGGCCAGGACTGTCGGCGTGGGGGTGATCCGGGCATCGGCCCCGAGCGGGAAGACCAGGACCCGCCCCGTCCGCCCGGTGTCCCCGCGCAGACGGGAACTGACCCCGACCGCCAAGCGGGGGAGCGGCTCGAGCAGCAGGCCCAGCGACGACACCCGCGAATCGTCGTCGACCTCCGGCACGGAGACGCAGTGCAGGGTGGAGATCGTCAGCCCGTCCGTCGACCCGAACAGCTCGCACACGCTGGTGCCCGACTCCAGGCCGACGCCGACGAAGACAAGGTCGCTGAAGCCGTCGGCGTCCAGGTCGGGGGCCAGCATCGATCCCAGACCGACATTGCCCCATTCGTCGAGGATGGTCTCCTGGGCGGTGATCTCGGTGGTGGACCCGGAGCCGTACCGGACGGTGATCCGGGCGTCCTCCCGGGGGCCGAAGAACGAGGTGGCGAGGTCGACAGCGCCATCACCGTCGAAGTCGGGAGTGGCGGTTCCTGCCGGGGGTCGGGTGGAGGTGGGGGTCGACGGGCTCGCGGTCGGCCCTGCCGCCTGGGTCGGCGTCGGCGGCGTCGGCGTCGGCGCGGAGGCGGGGAGTTGTCCGGTGCAGCCCGCGGCCAGCGCCAGCGCGCACACGGCGGTGACGGCCGCGCCGAGGGTTTGCGTGCGGTGCATCCGGTTCTCCTGTCAGCTTCCCGCCAGCGCGCGGGGTGATTCGTCGAGGCTGACGGTGGCCCGGCCGTCGGCCATCAGGAACACCCGGCCGGGGTCCTGCGACAGGCAGCCGTTGCCCTCGCCGGTGATCACCAGCGTGTCGACTGCTCCGGCCGTCCGCAGGGTGCCGACCGCGCTGCCGATCTCGCGGCTGGGCGCTGCCGGTCCGGGAAGGCCTGCACCCTCGACGAGCTGCCTGACCGGGCAGTCCGCGGTGGGGGTGAGCGGGACCACCCACGCGGCGCCGCCGGGTCCGTCCTCGCCGGCGTCGGGGACCCGGGCGCCGGGTTGGCCCACCACGACCCCCAGGGTGTCGGCGCAGACTCTTCCGATCGCCACCGTGCGGCCGAACGAACCTCCGATCGCGGCGCCGCCCGCCGGCGGGGTGATGCGCTGCGAAGGAACCAGGGCGCCGTCCGCCAGGGTGAACACCTGGACCGAACCGTAGGTGTCGCCTCCCGTGTGATCGCCGGCGATTCCCACCGCCAGGTAGCCGTCGCCGGCGGCCAGGCTGGTACCGAAGCGGGCGTCCTGCTGCGGGTCGCCGGGGACACCGTCACTGGCCAGGTCGATGACGCGTGCGGCGAGCACCCCGGCCTCTCCCAGGGTGAGGTCCACGATGGCGCCGGCGAAGGCAGACCCGCTCACGGCCGTGCCTGAGGCCGCGACGATCAGGTGGTCGCCGAGGCTGGCGAGTGCGCCGCCGAAGTCGGAGGACCCGCTGACGGCGGGAAGCTCGGGGACGCCGCCGAGCCCTTCGGCGAGCAGCAGCGGTGGCCCAACCGGCTCGCCGTCGTCACCGAGCCGGAAGGCCGCCAGCCCGATGCCGCCGTCCCTGTGGTCGCCGTAGCTCACCACCAGCCGGGGCACCGGCTCGGCGACCAGGGCGAGCGCCGAGGCCAAGGGCTGGCCGAGGCTCTCGGGGGGAGGGATCACGCGCATGTTCTGGAGCTGGAGACCGGCAGCGGAGCCGAACAGCAGGTACAGGTTCGAGGTCTTCGCCGGGCCGCGCGTGTTGGAGGCCACTAGGGCAAGGTCGCTGTAGCCGTCGCGGTTGAGGTCGGCTGCCAGCGGCCGGCCGTCCAGGTTCCCGTCGACCTCCCCGGTGACCTCGAGTGGAGTGAACACCTCGAGGCGGCCCGTCCCGTACCGAACCCGCAGGTCGAAGACGAACGGGAAGTGGGAGTCGGTGAAGGCAAGGTCGGCCAGGCCGTCGCCGTCGAAGTCGGGGCTGACCCGGGGCTCGACAGCCGCCGGTGGGGTGGCGGCGGGGATCTGGCTGGTGCAGGCCGTCAGCACGGCCGCGCACAGGACCGCTGCGAGTGCCTTCGAGACGGTCATGCGACGCCTCCACGGTCCGGGGTGGGACGGGACCCCTCCACGGTAGCGCGATGCGAACGGCGCGGAGGCGGATTGGTGTGAGGCCAGTGAGCAGCGCTCTCGCAACGCCTCAGCCGGCGAGGGCGCGGCGGATCCGCGCCATGACGACCTGCGGGTCGGCGATCACCTCCCGACCGAGCCACCTGACCATCCGCAGGCCGAGGTCGCGGAGCGCCTGCTCACGGCGCTTCTCGCGCTCGAAGGCATCCGGGTCGGAGTACTTCACCACGCCGTCGGCCTCTCCGATCAGGTGCTGCTCGGGCCAGTAGCAGTCGGCGTACATGGTGCCGAGCCGAGTCCGGAAGGGGTGCTGGAACTGCGGCAGCGGGATCCCCGCGAGGACCATCTGGCCGGCCGACAGGGACTCGATCGGGCTC
>JAEYNS010000237.1 GCA_023412435.1 Actinomycetes bacterium
CACCCGCGGCACCCCACCCAATGTCGTCGAGACCGATGCCCTCACCCTGCTGCGGCTGGCTGCCGGGGCGCTGGCCTGGCCGGACGCGCTCGCGTCCCGGCTCGTCGCGGCCAGCGGTCCGCACGCCGACCTGCGCGAGGTCGTCCCGCTGTGACTCTCACAGCCTCCGCACAGCTCCCGCGAGCGGAAGGCTCAGCCCCGGCTCCTACGCTGGAGGCAGCACGTGAGAGGAAGCCAGGATGAGTGACCCGATGGCAGAGCCGGCACCAACCCGGGATGCGCCGACCGGGAGGCGGCGCGGCGGGAGGCGCAGGCGAGGCTGGATCGGCCTGGCCGCAGTGGTGGTGGCCCTCGCCGTCGGGTTCGGGATCTGGCTGCTGGCGCAGCCGCAGCCCTCGGCTGCGCCGGCCCGCACCCGGACCTTCACGGTGGCCCGGGGTGACCAGACCGTGACCGTCGGGCTCACCGGGACCCTCGCACCACAGACCAGGGCGAGCCTCAACTTCGGGGTGCCGGGAACGGTCACCAAGGTGTACGTCGACGCCGGCGACACCGTGACGAAGGGCCAGAAGCTGGCCCGGATCGACGACGACGACCTGCAGGACGCGCTGGCGCTGGCCAAGGCCAATCTCGATACCGCAGTGGCCAATCTTGACGATGTCGAGGACAGCGGCACCGCTGCGGCCGTGACTGCTGCCCGGGCCCAGGTGAAGTCGGCCCGCGCGGCGGTGGCGCGTGCGGACGACGACCTGGACAGCGCCGTGCTGCGCGCGTCCATTGCCGGCACGGTGGCCTCGGTCGACCTCAGCGTCGGCGACACCGTCACCGGCAGCGGAGCCACCAGCCAGGCCATGAACCCGACCGGCAGTACCTCGACCACCGCGCAGGTGGTGGTGGTCTCCACCGACGCCTGGAAGCTGGATGCCACCGTGGGCAGCGCCGACCTCGCGAACCTCGCCGCCGGCCAGCCGGCCACCGTCCTGCCCGACGGCGCCACGGAGCCGGTCGAGGCCACCGTCGCCTCGGTGGGGATCGTCGCCACCTCCAGCCTCGACGGCTCGGCCACCTTCCCCGTGGTGATCCACCTCGCCGGCGAGCACCCCGATCTGTTCTCCGGTACCACCGCCAGCGCGACCGTGACCGTGGCGGAGTACGCCGACGTGCTCACCGTCGCGACCTTCGCGATCAGTACCCGGGACGGCAGGTCGGTGGTGACCAAGGTCACCGGCAGCACCCTCGAGGAGGTCGAGATCGCGGTCGGACGGGTGTTCGGGGAGGCCACCGAGGTCATCTCAGGGCTGGCCGAGGGCGACACCGTCCAGGCGAGCTTCGCCGCGCCGCAGGGCGAGCCGGACTCCGGCGGCGGACTGTTCGGTGGCGGCTTCGAGGGCAGGCCGGGCTCCCCCGGCCAGGCGCCGCCGCCCGGAAGCGGCCAGGCTCCCCCAGGGCCGGTGCCCGGCGGACGCGACGGCGGCAACCGATGAGCGTCCTGCTGTCGATGACAGGGGTGCGCAAGGTGTACGACACCGGCGCGGTACAGGTGGAGGCGCTGCGCGGGGTCGACCTCGAGATCGCGCACGGCGACTATCTGGCGATCATGGGACCGTCCGGCTCGGGGAAGTCCACCCTGATGCACATCATCGGCTGCCTGGACGTCCCGACGGCGGGCGAGTACGAGCTGGACGGGGCATCGGTGGCGTCGATGACCGAGACCCAACTCGCCGAGGTGCGCAACCGCCGGCTCGGCTTCGTCTTCCAGAGCTTCAACCTGCTGCCGAGTCTGACCGCGCAGCGCAACGTCGAACTGCCGCTGGTCTACGCCGGCGTCGGACCGGCCGAACGCAGAGAGCGTGCCAGGGCCGCGTTGGAGCGGGTGGGGCTGGGCGACCGGGTCGATCATCGCCCCGGCGAGCTGTCCGGCGGCCAGCAGCAGCGGGTGTCGGTGGCGAGGGCCTTGGTGACCGACCCGGCGCTGATCCTGGCCGACGAGCCGACCGGTGCGCTGGACTCGGTCTCGACCAGGGACATCCTCGACTTGTTCGACGAACTCAACGCTTCCGGGCGCACCATCGCGGTGATCACCCACGAGCACGACGTGGCGGCGCGCGCCCGGCGGATCGTCCACATCTACGACGGCCGGCTGACCGACAGCGCCCCCGTTCCGGCCGGAGGTAGTCGGTGATGGACTGGCGCGAGACTGCACGCACGGCTGTCGAGGCGCTGGGCGCCCGCAAGCTGCGGACCGCGCTGACCATGCTGGGGATCCTGATCGGGATCTCGGCGGTGATGCTGATCGTGGGCCTCGGGCTGGGAGCTCAGCGGGCGATCACCGACCAGATCAACGCGCTCGGTTCGAACATGATCATCGTCACCCCGGGGCAGACCACCTCCACGTCCGGCTTCCGCGGCGGGTCGACGACCACGTCGCTGACAACCAGGGACGCCCAGCTGCTCTCCGACCGCGCGGTGGCTCCGAACGTCGCCGCGGTGGCGCCGACCTCGACCAGCCAGGCTGCACTCCAGTCCGCGGAGACCACCTGGACGGCGGCGGTGGTCGGCACCGTCCCGCAGTGGCTGACGGTCCGCAACCGCGAGGTCGCCACCGGCCGGTTCTTCACCGAGGAAGAGGTGGCCGGCTATGCGACGCTCGCCGTCCTCGGCTCGGAGACCGCCGCCGAGTTGTTCCCCACCGGCCAGGCGGTCGGCGAGCGGATCTCGGTCAACGGCGACAGCTTCACCGTGATCGGCGTGCTGGCGGACGCCGGCTCGTCGCTGAGCATGAACGAGGACGACACGGTAGTGGTGCCCGGCACCACCTTCGCCGCCCGCCTGTCGGCGTCCGGCAATGCGTTCGGGGTGTCTGCCATCTACCTGCAGGCGGCCGACGACGCGAGCCTGTCGGCCGCCTACCAGGAGGTCAACACCGCGCTGCTGGCCGCGCACCAGGTGACCGCCGAGGACGCCGACTTCTCGGTCAGCACGCAGGCCGCGCTGGTCGACGCGGCGAGTTCGATCACCGGCGTGCTCACCCTGCTGCTGAGCGGGATCGGTGCGATCTCGCTGCTGGTCGGCGGGATCGGCGTGATGAACATCATGCTGGTGTCGGTGTCGGAACGGGTGCGTGAGATCGGCCTGCGCAAGGCCCTGGGCGCCACTCCTGCGGTCATCCGGCGACAGTTCCTGGTGGAGGCCGGCATCCTCGGCCTGCTCGGCGGCCTGCTCGGCGTCGCCGTCGGGTTCGCCGGCGCGGCGGGGCTCAGTCCTGCCCTCGGCATCACCGTCGAGATCTCGCCGCTGGTCACCCTGTTGGCGCTGGCGGTGGCGCTCGGCATCGGGCTGGTCGCCGGGGTGTACCCGGCCGGCCGCGCCGCGACGCTGGCCCCGATCGATGCCCTGAGGAGCGAGTGATGAGGAACCGACGCGCACGCTCCGTCCTCGTCGCGGGGGTGGCTCTGGCCACCGTCGCAGGGCTGGGGTTCGCCTGGGCCAGCGGCGCCACCGCCGCTGATGGCAGATTCGTGACGGCCGTCGCCACCAGCGGCGACGTCTCGGAGACCTACCTGGCCACGGGCACCGTCTCGCGCGAGAACGTGGTGGAGGCGGCCTTCTCGGGCTCCGGCACCGTCACGCGCGTCCGGGTGGTGGTGGGCGACCGGGTCGCCGCCGGGGACGTGCTGGCCACCCTGGACACGGCGGCGCTCAAGCTGGCACTGCTCAACGCCCAGACCGACCTTGCCCGCGCCAGCGCCAACCTCTACGCCGCCGAACACCCGTCGAGCGCGACGTCCGGCTCGGTGACCCTGCCGCCGGCGCTGACCGGCGGCGGCGCGTCCAACCCTGGCGGCGGCTCGGTGCCGGGCGGCATCTCCGCGACGGACGCCGCCACTCTCTACCGCGCGATCGCCGCCGTGAACGTGGCAGCGGCGAAGTGGAGCAACCCGCAGACGCCGACCACCTGTGACCTGGTGTACGCAGCGCTGCTGCGGGCCAACGAGCAGGAGCCGACCCCTGAGCCGACCCAGGAGCCGA
>JAEYNS010000300.1 GCA_023412435.1 Actinomycetes bacterium
CAGCGCGGACTTCACAGCCTTGTTACGGAGCCGGGCCTTCTCGTTGGTCAGGATCCGCTTCTTCTGGGACTTGATGTTCGCCACAGGGCTTGCCTTCTTGGTCGTTGGGTGGTGCCACGCGTCGGTACGCGAACGCGACCACTGACTTTACCAAAGCCGTGCCACAGCCGCCAAACCGGCGCGGGCGCGGCGTCCCCCTGCCGGCGGTCGCACCCCCGCGGTGCGGGGCCGCGGGGCCTGAGGCGGTATCGTGATCAGTCGGTTCCCGATCAGGAAAGCTGCATGACCCCACCACGCCCCGGCGCGACGCCTCCTCAGATCATCCGCAACTTCAGCATCATCGCCCACATCGACCACGGCAAGTCGACCCTGGCCGACCGGATGCTGCAGTTGACCGGCGTGGTCGACGAGCGTTCCATGCGTGCGCAGTACCTGGACCGGATGGACATCGAGCGGGAACGCGGCATCACGATCAAGTCCCAGGCCGTGCGGATGCCGTGGCACGCCGGCGGCACCGACTACGTGCTCAACATGATCGACACTCCCGGCCACGTCGACTTCACCTACGAGGTGTCGCGCTCCCTGGCAGCGTGCGAGGGAGCGATCCTGCTGATCGACGCCGCCCAGGGCATCGAGGCCCAGACGCTGGCCAATCTGTACCTCGCGCTCGAGGCCGACCTGCACATCATCCCGGTCCTGAACAAGATCGACCTGCCCAGCGCCCAGCCTGACAAGTACGCCGCAGAGATCGCGCATCTTGTCGGCTGCGACCCCGAGGACGTGTTCCGGGTCTCGGCCAAGACCGGCGAGGGCGTCCGCGAGCTGCTCGACCATGTCGTCGCCGACATTCCCGCCCCGGTCGGGGACGCCACCGCGCCGGCCCGGGCGCTGATCTTCGACTCGATCTACGACACCTACCGCGGGGTGGTCACCTACGTCCGGGTGATCGACGGTGAGCTCAGCCACCGCGAGCGCGTCCTGATGATGTCGACGAAGGCCACCCACGAGACCCTCGAGGTCGGTGTCATCTCGCCCGAGCCGATCAAGGCCAGGGCGCTCGGCGTCGGCGAGGTGGGCTACCTCATCACCGGGGTGAAGGAGGTGCGGCAGTCCCGGGTCGGCGACACCGTGACGACGGCCTCCCGGCCTGCGGGGACGAGCCTGGGCGGCTACCGGCAGCCGCACCCGATGGTCTACGCCGGGCTCTACCCGATCGATGGCGCCGACTTCCCCGAGCTGCGCGAGGCGCTGGACAAGCTCCAGCTGAACGACGCCGCCCTGGTGTACGAGCCGGAGACCTCCGGCGCCCTCGGCTTCGGCTTCCGGGTCGGCTTCCTCGGCCTGCTGCACATGGAGATCGTCCGGGAACGACTGGAGCGGGAGTTCAACCTCGACCTGATCTCGACCGCACCCAACGTCGTCTACCGGGTCGTCATGGAGGACGGAACCCAGCACGAGGTCACCAACCCGTCGGAGTACCCCGACGGCAAGATCGCCGAGGTGCACGAGCCGGTGGTGCGGGCCACCATCCTCACCCCGACCGAGTTCATCGGGACCGTGATGGAGCTGTGCCAGAACCGGCGCGGCGTCCAGACCGGGATGGACTACCTGTCCGAGGACCGGGTGGAGATCCGCTACTTGCTGCCGCTGGCCGAGATCGTGTTCGACTTCTTCGACGCGCTGAAGAGCCGGACGAAGGGCTACGCGTCGCTCGACTACGACGAGGCCGGCGAGCAGGTGGCGAAGCTGGTGAAGGTCGACATCCTGCTGCACGGCGAGCCGGTGGACGCCTTCAGCTCGATCGTCCACACCGACAACGCCTACAGCTACGGCGTCGCGATGGCGAAGAAGCTGAAGGAACTGATCCCGCGCCAGCAGTTCGAGGTGCCCATCCAGGCCGCGGGCGGCGCCCGGGTGATCGCCCGCGAGACCGTCCGCGCGATGCGCAAGGACGTGCTGGCCAAGTGCTACGGCGGTGACATCACCCGCAAGCGCAAGCTGCTGGAGAAGCAGAAGGAGGGCAAGAAGCGGATGAAGATGGTGGGCCGTGTCGAGGTCCCCCAGGAAGCCTTCGTCGCCGCCTTGTCCACCGGCGAGACCAGGGCCGACAAGAAGTAGCCTGCGGGGCGGCGCACGCGCCCCGCGCCCCGTCGACGTGTCCCGCCGCGGCACGATGGTGAATTTGCTCACTGCGCGGCAGTGACTCACGCCGTAGCCTGCGACCCACGAAGGACACATCGCGAGGGGGGTCGCATGCGTCGCTCACCGGTCATCCTGATCTTCGCGCTGCTGCTCATCGGGCTCGGCGCGCCCGTCGCTGTCGCAGCACCGCAGGAGGTGCTCTACGCCGGGACCCGAACCGGGCCCTCGGCGGCCGGATTGCCGCCCACGATGCCTGCGAACCTCACGTTCCTGTGCGAGGACGGCGTGTGTACCCGAGAGGACGCCGACCACGTGGCCTGGCGGATCCCCATCGTCGACGGGGTCGGACGAAGCACAGGCTCCGAACCCGAGTCCGGCGACCCCTGCAACGAGGACTTCCTCGAGGGCATCGCCTGGGACATCACCATCGACGCTCAACGGCTCACGGCGGTGATCAACTTCACCTCGGAGTACGACAAGCGGTGCCCTGCGCCGGCCGGCCAGCTCAAGCGGGTGGTGGCGCGGCCCTACGCGGTGACCTACGAGGGTGAACTGGTTCGCGGCGAGTGCGTGTTCCAGGCCGGGGGCTGCGGGGCGTCCAGCCCAACCACGGCGGAACCCTCCGGCAGCGCCTCGCAGGCGCCCGCGTCCCCGGCTCCCGGCGCCACCCCGGCCGCAGCGAACGAGACGACGTCGCGGCTGGGCACGGGTGACCCGGCCGCCCGCAGCGTGGTCAGCGGGCTGGTCCCACCCCAGGAGCTGTCCGTGGAGCCGCCGCAGCTGCTGATGGCGGTGGCCCTGGCCATCATCCTGGTGCTGCTTGTGGCGTTCCCCACGGCGCTGCTCAACTCCGCATCGGAGCAGGGCTCCGACCGCTTCTCCACC